>NZ_CZPZ01000013.1 GCF_001458775.1 Candidatus Nitrospira nitrificans | reverse complement strand
ACGGTTGGCTCACGATCACACGGCTGCCCTGTCGGGTTGTGAGTGTCGGCAATCTCACGGTCGGGGGGACGGGAAAAACGCCGATCGTCATTCTTCTCACGGAATGGTTGACGGCCAAGGGGAAACGGGTGGCGATCTTGAGCCGAGGGTACAAACGGACGAGCGCGGCGCCATGCCTGCTGGTGTCCGATGGATCGCGAATCTTGGCCGGCCCCTCGGAAGCCGGGGACGAACCGTTTCTCATGGCGCAGCGTTGTCCGCGCGCGGTTGTCGCGGTGGGGGCTGACCGGGTCGCGCTTGGTCGATGGGTATTGGAGCGGTACCCCGTCGATTGCATCGTGCTCGATGATGGTTTTCAGCATCGGGCCCTTCACCGCGATGTCGATTTGGTCCTGCTGGACGCCACCGATGCGGCAGGACTCGATGCGTTGCTTCCATCGGGCAGACTGCGAGAACCCTTGCGGGGGCTGGAGCGAGCGAGCGCGGTGGTGATTACCCGGGCCGATTCGCGGCAGGATGTGGAATCGATCCAGCAGCGATTGCGTGGGATCGCGTGGCCGGCCGAAGACGTCATGGAAGTCGTATTTCGGCCGGAGTCCTTCATCGCCATCGGCTCAGGGGAGCCGCAAGCTCTTGAATGGGGGCGGGATAAACGGGCCTGGCTGCTGAGCGGAATCGGCAATAGTCCGTCGTTCCGCCGATCGGCCGAATCCCTCGGGGTGAAGATCGTGGGCGAGACAGCTTTTGAAGATCATCATCACTACGGGCATACCGAGGTTCGGGAGATTTGTGCCCATATGCAATGTGCCGAAAGCGACATCGTGTTGACGACTGAGAAGGATGGGGGAAAGCTGTCTTCCTTCCTCGGGTCTCACGATCCCTGGTGGATGCTCCGCCTGAGGACGGACGTGGTGCGAGGGGAACATCGGCTGCATCGGTTGATCGATGAGCCATGACCGCAGGGGCCAACCGACGGAGATTCGTGCGTAGAGATCTGCCTCAGAAAATCCTCGTGCGGGCGCCGAATTGGATCGGGGATGCCGTGATGTGCGAACCGGCTATTCGCGGTCTGCGGTCTCTGTTTCCGGAAGCGGAGGTGACGATGCTTGCCAAACCGGCCGTCGCCGAACTGTTTAGTGCCGCCCCGGAGCTGAATCGAGTCGTGGTGTACGAGGACAGAGGGGCTCATGCGGGGCTTTCCGGAAAATGGGCGCTTGCTGGTACGTTGCGGCGGCATGGCTTCGATTCGGCGGTGCTCTTTCAGAACGCCTTCGAGGCGGCATTTCTCGCGTGGCTCGCGGGTATTCCGCAGCGATATGGCTATGCAACCGATGGACGAGTCTTTTTTCTGACCATGCCGGTCGCCGTGCCGAGTCGTAGTCGTGCTGTCCATCAAGTCGAGTACTATTGGAATCTGTTGAAGCCCTTAGGGCTGCTTGGTGAGGCTCCGTTGCCGGCGTTGCGCGTGACGGAAGATGAGGGGCGTCAGTTGGATGGCAGGCTCGCCGCCGCCGGTGTCGGCTTGTCGGATGTCGTGATCGGCCTCAATCCAGGGTCGACCTACGGAAGCGCGAAGCGTTGGTTGCCGGAGCGATTCGCCGAGGTCGCGCAGCGACTGGCGGAACGAGTGGGACAGGATGAGAGCGCGCAGGTGGTCGTGGTCATTCTGGGAGCACGGGGAGAGGAGGTTTTGGGAAAGGACATCGCCGCTCGAATCAACGGACGATCGGTGGTGCTGTCGGGTGCCACGACCATTCGTGAGTTGATGGCCGTGGTCAAGCGATGTCGCATACTCTTGACCAACGATACGGGGCCGATGCATATCGCCGCCGCCTGTGGTGTGCCCGTCGTGGCGGTGTTTGGTCCGACGGATTCACGTACCACCGCTCCCTATGGACAGAAACAGTCGATTGTGCGGGAAGCCGTGGACTGTGCGCCCTGTCTCCTCCGGGAATGCCCGATCGATCACCGTTGCATGACAAGGATTTCGGTGGAGAAAGTGTATGAAGCATGTCTGTCTGGTCTATCTCGTCTTTCTAGTCCAGACCGAACAGACCAGATAGACCGAATAGACAAACCGGACCAGCCAGACATTCTCTCCGGCTACACCGTCTTTCTCGACCGAGACGGAACTCTCAATCCGGATCCGGGCTATATCAAGTCCCCTGATCAGTTTGAATTGTTTCCCGGAGTGCCCGAGGCGCTCGCGAGCCTGAAGCGGGCCGGTGCCCGATTGATCGTCGTGACCAATCAATCGGGAATCGCGCGAGGGTTCTTGTCGCGCGAGGATCTTGATGCCGTGCACATGAAACTGAAGCAGCTCCTTGATGGCGCGGGCGCGCCGCTCGACGCGATCTATTTTTGCCCTCACCATCCTGACGATGGGTGCGAATGTCGAAAGCCGAACCGTGGGATGATCGACCAAGCGGTGCAAGAATGGGGGGTGACTCTTGATCGATCCTATCTGATCGGGGATCACGCCCGCGATATCGAGTTGGCGAAGCGGATTGGGGCGCGCAGTATCTTGGTGACGACGGGAGTCGTTTCCCCGCGGGACGCAGACACACTGAAGGTCTCAGGGTCGGCTCCGGATCGGATCGCATCCTCGCTGGCGGAAGCTGCGGACTGGCTGCTGTCCGATGCCGATAGGTTGTCCACGCAGGTCCGCGAGCGGCGGGTCGCATCTCCATGAGTATGTGTTGGAGTGGAGCTGTGTTCGGCCGGATCTTGTGTTGGTTGGAGAGCCGGCGTAAGTTGTAGGGGGAACAGACGGCGCCAGGCGTCGGCGGTGTTGCTCAGTTAGAGGGAAGATGGCAACGAACCAGCTCGTACATGCGTGCCCCATTCCGTGCAACCTCTGTGGTGGCACCGAGGTGTCGATCCTTTCGAACAGAAGTCGAAGTGGGAAACCGTTGCGGACCGTCATTTGTCAAGCCTGCGGGCTCGTATGGTCGGATCCACGCCCCCATGATGCCAGACAGTTTTACGAGGAGGAATATCGCCTCTCCTATAAACACAGCTACAGTCCGAAGTCCAAGCACGTCTTACGCGCCGGCCATGTGGCCTTATCGCGATTCGAAAAGATCGAGCCGTTGCTGTCGGGCGTGAAAGCCGTTCTCGATGTCGGCACCGGCGGAGGAGAGTTCGCCTACCTGCTTCAATCCTTGGGACATGGCGTAAACGGGATTGAACCGAATAGAGGGTATGCCGCCTATTCCATACAGGAATATGGGCTCAGGGTTCAGGTCGGGTTTGTGCAAGATGTGGCGTTTCCCCCTGACTCGTTCGATGTGGTGACGATCTGGCACGTACTCGAACACACGGAAGATCCGGGTTTCATTTTATCGCTGCTCCGATCCTGGCTGAAGCCGGACGGCACGCTTGTGGTGGAAGTTCCGAACGTGGAGGCGACCTGCCAGGCTCCCGGCAGCACGTTCCATGAAGCTCATCTCTATAACTTCAATGTGGTGTCGTTGCGCCGGTTGGCCAGAAAACACGGGCTGTATGAGACCAAGCATCTGATCTCCCGCGATGGCGGGAACATCACGATGTTTCTTTCTCGCGCGGAGCCGCTGGTCCAAGATCGGTACGACGCTGCGATCCCCGGTAACTGTGAATGGATCTCGAGGATCGTGCGCCGGCACAGCAATGTGCGACGCCACTTGACGTCGGTGCCCTACCTGCGGGCGTGGCAGCGCCTCTGTCGATCACTCCAAGAGAGACGTGAAACGGCGGACGAGCGTAGCGGGAAGGCACTGCTCGACAGGCTCTACGCGTCTCGGTTGCGCTCCAATCCTATGGGACGTGAATGACCGGATTCGGACGGTGGGAGAGGCATCAGGCTGATTCTTGCTCCGCTTGCGGTGGTGACGCGGCGGGGTTCGCCGGAAGGTTGTTCGGTGCTATCTGTCAACCCTCTCGATAGTCGTTTCTCATCGGCGTTGAACGGCGCCCGCATCCTTTTGATCAAGCCCAGTTCTCTCGGAGATATCGTGCATGCATTTCCCGTCGTCTCGGCGATCAAAGCACAATGGCCGGGCTCTCATCTCACATGGGTGGTGAAGCGCCAGTGGGCCGAGCTTGTCGAACGGGCCGAGGGGATCGACCGGGTCCGGCCGGTCGACATGACGGTGAGCAGTTGGATCAGGGAAGGCCTGGCGCTGCGCGCCGAGCGGTTTGACCTCGCCATCGATTTACAAGGACTGTTTCGTAGCGGCATCTTGGCATGGCTCAGCGGCGCCCCGTCGCGCATCGGGTTTGCGAACGGGAGGGAAGGCAGCCCTTGGTTCTATACGCGGCTTGTGCCGGTTCCTAGTCTTGAAGTCCACGCCGTCGACCGATATCTTTCGGTTGTCGCGGCGCTAGGAGCGCCTCCGCCGGACAGGCCGCGATTTGGGTTCCAGTTGCTGGAAGGGGATAGGGCGGCCGTTCGGGACATCGGCGAGCAAAGAGGCTTCTCGATAGACAGGCCATGGATTGCCATGAACATCGGGGCGCGGTGGCCGACAAAACGTTGGCCGCTCGAGTCCTTCGCCGCCGTTGTCGATCAGCTGCACGAGTCAGGTCGTGAGCCGCTCGTGATGATAGGCGGCGTCGACGAGCGGGCGTTTACGAAGAAGTTGAAAGCCTTGACGAAGGCTCCGTTCATCGACCTGTGCGGTGAGATCCCCTTGGGGCATTTGCCGGCACTGCTTTCGACCGCGACTGCCCTGATCACGAACGATTCCGGGCCCATGCATATCGCGGCGGCGCTTGGAGTTCCGGTGATTGCGATATTCGGACCGACCAGCGCGGCGCGGACCGGCCCGTATGGGACGGGCCATCATGTACTGTCTGGTCGGGTGCCCTGCAGCCCCTGCTTCAGCCGTGTGTGCCGGCACGATCCCGAAATGGAATGCCTTCATCTCATTAAGCCGGCCCAAGTGGTCGATGTGATGCGGTCTCTCTTGACCGCTCGCGTGCCATGTCGATGAATGTTCTGATCGTTCGCCCCGACGGCATCGGCGACGTCTTGCTCTCTCTTCCCGTCGCGACCCAACTCAAGCGGCTTCTGCCGGGGGTCACCGTCGGGTTTCTCACCAGTCCTACCGTCGCGCCCCTTCTTGATCGGCATCCCGACGTGGACTATGTGCGGACGATTCGTTTCACAGACCCGTTGAAGGACCTCCGGCGCGCCTTTTCGCAGGGAGTCGAGGCGGCGATTTTTTTGAAGCCGTTTCGCCGTCTGATGTGGGCCGCATGGCTGGCCGGTGTCCCGATTCGCGTGGCCACGGGTTACCGTTGGTACAGCCTGTTGGCCAATCGCCGTATCTATGAACATCGCAGCGATTTTCTAAAACATGAATCGGAGTACAACGTCGACCTGTTGAAGGGGTTGGGGCTCCGCCCTCAGCCTGTGAGCCGACCGGCGCTGCCCCTGAACGAGGCCGAACGAGCGGCAGGGGCATCGTGGTGGTTGGGATTGCCGGATCCTCGAGTCGTGGTCCATCCGGGAGGAATTTCCGCGCGTCGCTGGCGGCCGGAGCAGTACCGTGACCTGGTCGTGGCATTGGCCGACAGAGGGTACGGCGTGGCGCTGACGGGCAGCGATCTGGAACGACAAGAGTTTGGGAAAGACCTGCCGTTGTCTACCGCGCTTCCTTCGGGGGTAGTAGATCTGATGGGGAAACTGTCGCTGCGAGAACTGATGTCGATGATGGCCAATGCTCATGTCGTCGTCTCAGGAGCAACAGGACCGGCTCACCTGGCGGCAGCTCTGGGCATCCCCACGGTGACCTTGTTTGATCCTCGACGAAACAATTTGCCGGTGAGATGGAAACCGCTTGGGACGGGAGTCTTGCTGCGACCGGATGTTCCTACTTGCGATAAATGTATCGGGGAGGTCTGTCCCTATTGGGATTGTCTTGATCGATTCACTGTTGCAACTGTCACGTCCATTATCTCCAAAGTTTCAGAGACTCCGTCAGCGCTTACCGTACTTCATATATAAGTCGGATCTATCAGTAGGGAGGAAGAGTTATTGCTGGGCGCCGCTCTTGACTCAACTGCGCTTCTATGTTCATATCCTGAACGTTGGAGGGTGGCCGCTAACTCTATGAATTTCCAAGGGCAACGAGATCTTCTCTTACTGGCCGAGGTGGAGCGAGATGGTGCGGTCACGCAGCGGTCTCTCTCGACCAAGCTAGGGGTCGCTCTGGGGCTGACCAATCTCTATCTCAAGCGGTTGGCGCGGAAGGGTCATATCAAGATCACCACGATTCCCTCGCACCGAGTCCGGTATTTGCTGACCCCGCAAGGGTTTGCCGAGAAATCCAGACTGGCCTATCTCTATATGGAGTATTCCCTGTCTCACTACCGCGATATGCGCGCGCGGCTACGAGACACGCTGTCTCGCGCAGCGGACAACGGAACGAAACGCGTCGTCGTCTATGGAACCGGTGAACTGGCTGAGATGGCCTATCTGTCGCTCCGAGAAATGCATATGACCTTGGTTGGATTTGTCGATGATACCCAGCCTGAGTCGTTCTTGTCCTATCCGGTTTGGCCGCCGGAGGCATTGAGTGGATGGGAGTTCGACGCGGTGTTGTTGACGGATTTCGGGCGCGCGGCGGGGCACCGTGCCACACTCGGACAGTACCAGGTTCCGGATAACAAGGTCATCGCGCTTACTCCTGTGATGTAGTCGCCGCGGGGCGACCGTTTTTCTATGCGCTGTAAGTGAGAGGGCGAAGCTGTGTCCGATGACGACGTCTATAGAGACAAGGATCCCCACACCGGCAGCCTTCACTGGTACGCCTTACGTACGAAGTCTCGTCACGAAAAACTGGTGCGGGATCAGTTGGATAAGCAGGGAATCGAGCCGTTGCTTCCGACGGTCAAACGGCTGAGCCAGTGGAAGGATCGAAAGAAGGAAATCGAGGTCCCGCTGTTTTCCGGCTATTGTTTCGTGCGGTTTTCTCAGCGGGAGAAGGCACCGGTACGACAGACGACAGGCGTCGTCGAAATCATCGGCAGCGGAAGCCGGCCCGAACCGATTCCGGAGCAGGAAATTGATGCGCTCCGCCGTCTCATGACGAGTGTGCTTCCCTATGATCCACATCCCTATCTCCATGAAGGAATGAAGGTGGAAGTCGTTCGTGGCCCGTTGCAGGGGGTCCTCGGGATTCTGATGCGGAAAGAGAAACGACATCGCTTGGTGATCGGAGTGCGCCTGATTCAACAAGCAGCGGCGGTCGAAATCGATGTGAACGATGTGGTGCCCGCGTAGGACATCACATTCGATGGCGTGCAACGTGGTGTCTCCGTCAGCTCAAGTGAGGTTGTGTCCAACAGGTACTCATTCCTCAAGCATCTAGCAGGATGCTGAAAAAGTCCTCCAGCGGCGTTTTCGCATCACTCAGAGGCTCAACGTGCCGACGCGTACGCCTCGCCTCTTCGCTCGCTGCGGCCTTGCCTGCGGAGAGGCGTCTTGGCCCTCGGCTTCGCCGCGCCGGGCGTCGACGCAGGCGCGAGGCGGGCGCACCGGGGCTGGGCGGGTGAGAACCGCGGCCTTTTTGAGCATTCTGAGATGTAGAGTGCGGCGGTTCTTTTTGTCATCGCGCAACGATGCACGAAGCAGAAAGCGAGTTTTTAGCAGACTGCTAGTCTCCAAGTATGTGCGGCATCGCGGGGAAGATCAGGTTTGATGGGCGTCCGATTGCCCGTGAGTTGGTTGCATCCATGTGCAACGCCATGCAACAGCGCGGGCCGGATGCCGTCAACTACCATTTTGAGCCGGGAGTGGGATTAGGTCAGCGCCGGTTATCGATTATCGACCTTCGTCATACCGCCGCGCCGCCGCTCTCGAATGAAACCAATCGCATATGGGTCGTATTCAACGGCGAGATCTACAATTTCCGCGCGCTCCGTCAGGAGTTAGAAGGGAAAGGTCACACGTTTAGAACGGAGACCGATACCGAAGTCATCGTTCATCTCTATGAAGAATACGATGTCGAATGTGTCGAGAAGTTGCACGGAATGTTTGCACTCGCTCTCTGGGATGCAGATCGCCGTCGACTGATAGCCGCGCGAGACAGATTAGGCAAGAAACCCTTCTATTACGCGAGTACGACACAGGGCATCGTGTTTGCCTCGTCACTCGCGGCGCTCTTGCACGATCATGAAATTTCGAGGGAACCCAACTTTTTTGCAATCGATCAATTTCTAGAGCGGCAGTACGTCCCCAGCCCTCTGACCGCCTTCAGGAGCGTCAGGAAACTGGAGCCCGGACACCTCCTGATCTGTGAGCCTGGTGGACGGTGCGAAACGCGCCGATTTTGGGCTGCAACTCCGCGGCTCGTCTCCCGGGCTACGGAGCGGGAGCTCCAGGAGGAGCTTGTCCGGTTGACTCGAGAGGCGGTTCGGACGCGAATGATCTCGGACGTGCCGCTGGGTGCGTTGCTGAGCGGAGGAATAGATTCCGGAACGATCGTCGCGCTCATGGCTCAAGAATCCTCCGGCCCGATCAAGACCTTTTCGATCGGCCTCGAACAAACAGACATGGACGAGCTCCCGTACGCTCGATTGGTCGCGAAACGATATGGGACGGATCACACGGAACTGGTGTTGAAGCCTGATGTCGTCGATATCTTACCTAAATTGATTCGCTGTTACGGGGAGCCATTTGCCGATTCTTCAGCGGTGCCCACCTATTACGTCTCGAAACTCGCGCGCCAGTTTGTCACCGTGGCGCTCAGCGGTGACGGCGGAGATGAAAGCTTTGGGGGCTACACGCACTACGGCCAAACACTCGCGTGGGAACAGTTGGACTTCATTCCGCTTTGCTTGCGCGGCGCGGTTCTAAAGCCGGTGGAAGGGGTTCTGTCGTCGCTTCCCTTCACCGATATGGCGTCACGCTGTGGCCGTGCATGTATGATGGCCAGAAATGAATTGCCGGGACGGTACATGACGCAGACGGCAATCTTCAAACCACAGGAAAAACAGGCGATTCTGACGAGCCGATTTCGAGCGTTGATCAATGACTCGAAGAATGGCGATAAAGGGCCCACCCTTCCCTGGCGGACGACGGATGACAGTCTTGATTGGATGATTCGCCATGACTTGCGATTCTATTTGCCCGATTGTTTGATGGTGAAGGTCGATGTGGCGGCGATGGCCAATAGTCTTGAGGTGCGGTCCCCGTTGCTGGACCACCACCTTGTCGAGTTCGCTCTGACGCTTCCTGCCAAGTCCAAACGAAGCGCCGGGCAGGGCAAGGCTATCATGCGGAAAGCATTTGCCGACTTGCTCCCACCGGAGATTCTGAATAAGCCCAAAACGGGATTCGGCATTCCCTTGCAGAAGTGGCTGCAGGTAGATCTCGCCGCCATGATGAAGGGCGTATTGCTTGATGGCCGCGCGTCACGTCGAGGTCTGCTTGACCAACGGTTCGTTCAACAGATGGTGCACTCGCATCTGGCGGGTGACCGGGATTGGAGTACCAGACTCTGGGCAATCATGGTCTTGGAACTCTGGTTCCGAGAGTTCATCGATTGACTGTTCTGTCGCGATTGCCATGCCGACCAGAACCCTTGCGATAGATACCGTGGAAGAGAACAAGTCTGGAAGTCTGATAGAGGGGTTTTATTGGTCTGCCCTCAATATGGGCTTCACCCAGGGGAGCACGTTTTTAGCAGCCATCCTGATCGCGCGGATGCTTGGAAAGGAGGATTTCGGAAAGTTCGCGATTCTCTACGGTACGTTGTTGATGGTATCAAGTATCGCCCAACTTTCCATCGGAACGACGGCAACCAAATTTGTGGCGGAGTCTCTTCCGCACAATAAGGGTCGGGCAGGCCGGATCTTGGGGCTTTCTGCGTCGTTTGCCCTTGTGTCTGGTTGCATTGCCTCCGCGACTCTTGCCGCCCTGGGTCCATTCGTTGCTCACCGAATGCTGTATGCGCCTGAGATGGGCCAGCTGTTTTTTGTCTCTTCGGGGTTCGTGTTGTTTTCCGTGCTCGGCGCCTATCAGTTGGGGGCGGTGGTGGGGTTGCACGGGCAGAAGACCCTGGGAATCTTCGCGATGCCGGCGGGGTTGTTCCATGTCGGAGCACTGGTCTTGGGCGCCTTGGCATGGGGCCTTGCAGGAGTGGCGATCGGTCTGTTGGGAAGCGCCATATTCCGCTGGATCCTCCAAACCAATGTGTTGAAAAGTGAATCGACAAAGCGGGGCATTGTGCATGACATCCGCCATGCGTGGGACGAAAGGGCTGTACTGATAAGCTTTGCTCTGCCGGCGGCATTGGCGGGCCTCTCAACACTGCCGGCGCTGTGGATCGGACAAGTACTGCTGGCAACACATGCCACCGGATTTGAAGCGGTCGGCATTTATGCGGCAGGAAACAATCTGCGTACCATGATTCTGTTCCTTCCGCTCGCGCTCAACAGCGTCGGGACAGCGTTTCTGAACACCCATTGGGGAGCGAGAGATGCTGTGCGATATCGGAAAACGTTCTGGAAAAATCTCGGCCTGACGGCCGCGTTGCTCATCGCGGGTGTGGGGATCATCATCGCATTCGCTCCGCAAGCTCTGTCGGTATTCGGGCAGGATTTTCCCGGCCGTTCTGCGGAGTTGGTCGTGGCGCTCATGGCTTTGGCAGCCTTGCCCGAAGGCCTCGCCGTGTCCATCTATCAAATCATCCAGAGTCGGGCAAGAATGTGGACCTCTCTTTGGCTCGTCGCGATACCGCGGGATATCACGTTTGTCGCCCTCGCGTTCGTTCTTATTCCGTTGCACGGCGCGGTTGGTCTGGCATACGCGTATCTTTCCGCCCAACTGCTCTCTCTGTTGGCGGTCACGGGCATTGCATGGTTCATCGGGCTGAAGGTGACCAAAGCATCTCATGAATTCTGAACAATGGTCTTCAAACTCACCGCATCCGATGCCCATCGACCACGAGCAATGGCTCTCCGAACTGCATTTGTGCAATTTCGTGAATGCCTACTATCAGTACCGGGACCTTCGATCTCTAGGCGGAGGGAAGAGTCTGCTCATGGTGGGCCCAGGCCAGGGGATTGAGACCGCGATCCTTCGTTGGCAAGGATTTCAGGTCACAACGTTCGACATCGATGACAAGTTTCACCCTGATGTCGTCGGCAGCGTGCACGACATGGGAATGTTCCAAGCGGAGAGTTTCGACGCCGTCGTCGCCTCGCATGTCCTGGAGCATTTGCCTGTCACATATCTGGATCACGCCCTTGCGGAAATCGCGCGTGTCGGTCGATTCGCGCTGGTGTATTTGCCGGTGCATGGGAGGCATATCCAGTTTCGGCTCAAGCCCGGCTTCGGGGATATCGACAAGTCAGCGATCATTGATCTGTTCAACTATATGAAAAAGCCGACAGGCATGCAGGCGGACTACATGGCAGGCCAGCACTACTGGGAGGTCGGCATGCGAGGGTTTCGGCTTCATGATTTACTCGGGCGATTCGTCCAGTGGTTCGAGGTGCTTCAACATTATCGGAACAAGGATTGGTTGGCGAGTCACAACTTTGTCTTGAAGTCCCGCCATGCAGGGCGGAACGGGGGAGCGCCGTGAAGCCTGACGGAGGACGCAAGACGTCTCGTGGGTTTTGGGAGCAGTCCCATGGTGGGAAGATTCGGCTGCGTCTTCCGTCTCTTCTGAATGTAGGCACGCGGGATATTCTGCGCCTGCTCAGTCGTCGGATCCGTCCCGGAATGAGTGTCTTGGAAATCGGTTTCGCTCCGGGAAAACATTTGGCGTATGTCGCGAAGAACCTGGGGGGATGTGTGCATGGTGTCGACTATTCGGAACCGGGAGTCGTGATCGCTACGCAATTGTTTGCGGCGCTCGAGATCAAGGGAGAATTGAGATGCGAAGATGCATTTTCGGTTTCCTTCCCTCGAGGGTCCTTTGATTTCGTGTACAGCATCGGATTCGTGGAACACTTTGAAGACGCGCGTCCCATTGTTCGGCTTCACTTGGAGATGGCCAAGCCGGGCGGCAAGGTCATGATCGCGGTTCCCAACTACGGTGGGATCTACGGACATCTCCAGCGTCGGCTGGATCCGGACAACTTGGCGATCCACAATCTTGGGATTATGTCGGTTGCCGGACTGCAAGCCACTCTTCCCGAGGATCTCACGGCTGCCGCTGAAGCCTCTCCTGCCGGGTGTCTCTCACCGTGGCTCCTGAGTCTCGATCGATGGTTGCCGGCTGCTCCTGCGCGCCTGTTGTCACTGGGCGTCAATGCGGCGGGATTGATGCAGCCATTCGAGGTTGCTGTTGCCTCCCCCCTCCTGGTTCTGGATGTGACGCGCGCGCCGTCGTGATGAACATCCTCTACTCTTTCACAAAGGAGGGTGAAGAAGCGCGTATCTGGGAACGTGAGATCACCGCCGCGTCACATGGCGACGTGCGATTCATCACCTTCAACCATCGCCGCTATTTGGACCCGCAACAGTACGTGCGCGCTCAACTTCTCGATAATCTGTATTACGCCAGACATCCGGGGTTGATGGGTCTCTATCAGGACTTCACGCAATGCCTGGAAAAGCACAGGATCGATGCCGTGATCGTCGATACGATTTCGCCCTACCACCCTGATTTCCTCATGACGCTTCCCGTTTTCAAGGTGCTCAGGACCGGCGACGGGCCTCTGAGCGCGTATGATCGAGACTTCGCCTATCTGCATGCCTACGACCACGTTCTCTATCATAGTCGTGCGTATAGCCGCGACCTAACGATGGACCAAAAGCTCCGCTATTGTGGCGCAAAATCCATCGAGTTTTGGCCCCTCTGGCTGTTTGACGAGATGTACGACTCTTCGAAAGCCGAGGACGAATTATTCGCTCAGAAGCGCGATATCGATATCGTATTCGTGGGGGCGCTGTTCCCGAATAAGATGCCGCTGATCGCGCAGGTGAAAAAAGCATTTGGCTCGCGCTGCAAGATTTTCGGTCTTGCAGGCTGGAAGAAGAACGCCTATTTTAACGTGATGTATGGTTTCCCGGGTTGGGTGCGTCCGATCGCGACCCAAGCGTACGTTCCCCTCTATCAGCGCGCGAAGATCGGATTCAATGTGCACAATCGAGGCAAATATACGGTCGGCGGGTTCCGTCTCTTTGAGTTGCCCGCCAATGGAGTCATGCAGATTTCTGATGGTGACGAGTATTTGAAGGACTTCTTCGATGTGGGAAAGGAAATCGAAGGATATTCCGGCACGGACGAATTGATCGACAAGATTCGCTATTATCTCACGCATGAACAAGAGCGGATCCACATCGCCCGCAATGGTTTCAGGAGGGTCATGCAGGCGCACAGATTGAAAACGAGGCTGGCGCAAGCAGCCGACCTCATCGCGGCAAGGTTGGCCGGTATCGAAAATCCGTGCAGGCGGTAGGTGTGTGCCGCGATCCTAATCAAGCACCGTCTATGCTCAGATGTATTGCGCCGTTTGGTCATACATTCGCGCTGGTCACGATTGTGTATTCCCCTCCATGTCGATGCGCTGCTGACGGCCGGCTGACGGATTCATGCCATTGTCCAGACAAGTGAAGGTTTTGCACTGCATTCCAACGCTGGGTGGTGGAGGAGCAGAGCGTCAACTGTCGTATCTGACACCGGCGTTGTGCGCTCGTGGAGTCGACGTTCACGTTGCCGCCCTTTCTGGAGGTGTCAATGAATCAGCCATCAAACGGTCGAACGTCACGCTTCACCGGATCGCTTCATCGGGGAACCATGACCCGCGTATTGTGATCCGATTGTTACGGCTTGCGAGACGTATCAAGCCTGACCTTATTCAAACATGGATCCCTCAAATGGACGTTGTGGGTGGGGTCGTTGGCTGCCTGCTTGGAATCCCTCACGTGTTGACTGAGCGTTGTTCGGAAGAAGCCTACGGTTGGTCGTGGAAGAATGAACTGAGGCGGTGTTTCGGACGCCGGGCCGTGGCGGTTGTGGCGAATTCAGAATGGGGAAGGGCCTATTGGTCCACGCTCAGGTCGAAGCGGCCGACCGTAGTGATTCGGAATGGTGTTCCCGTGAAGGAAATTCTGTCCGCCGAGTCGAATCGGGTGCCGATTCCGAACACGGAGTCTTTGCCCAGGGTAGTCCTGGCGGCGGGACGATTCACCGAGCAGAAGAATTTCAGCCTGTTGCTGAGCGCGTTGGAAGAGATATTCCCCAGAGTGCCGGATTCCGTTGCGGTCATCTGCGGCGAAGGGCCAATGCGCGACGTGCTCGTCAGGCAAACGCAGGCGCATCCTTTTGCCGATCGGATACGCGTTCATGGGTTTGCTGAGAATCTGTGGGGGCTGTTGAAGGAGGCCAGCGTCTTCGTGTCACCCAGTTTGTTCGAGGGAAGTCCCAATACGGTCTTGGAGTCGATGGCGGCAAATTGTCCCCTGGTGGTATCGGAGATTCCGCCACACAGGGAAATCTTGGGGGAAGAGTCGGCACTCTTCGTCGACCCTCGTGACCCTCGAGCTCTCGCGAACGCCGTGTGCGCGGTACTTGAGGACGGTCGCGCAGCGAGGCGTCGAGCCGTTTGTGCAGCAAGTCGGGTCGCGCAGTTATCGGTGGAAAATTCGGCGGGGCAGTATCTGGCCCTGTACCAGTCCCTCGTCGGATCCGGTGGATCTCACATTGAAGACCTCGCTCATGAAGCGCGCTACGACAGAGTGGTATAACTGCCCGAACTGTTCCGGCAAGGGCGCCGCGCTCTCTGCGATCTCGGAGTCCGACGAAAGCGGAAGATCTTCGTCGAGCCTGTCTTGCTCGCGGTGCCGTACGGCGTTTCCGATTCTTGATGGAGTCCCTCGGTTCGTTCCTCCGGCGAATTATGCGGGCTCCTTCGGGTATCAATGGAACCTGCACCGTCGGGCGCAACTAGACAGCCATACGGGGCTGATGATTTCCAGCGCACGGTTGTTTAACGTGACGGGATGGTCTAAAGACCTCGAGGGTCAGAACGTTCTGGAGGCTGGGTCGGGAGCGGGACGGTTCACGGAGATCCTCCTGAAGACCGGGGCGACCGTCTTCTCATTCGACTATTCATCGGCGGTGGATGCCAATAGGCTCAATAACGGCTCCGCCGATAACCTTTGCCTGTTCCAAGCGGACATTCTTCGCATCCCGCTCCGACCGAGGGCGTTTGACAAGGTGCTGTGCCTGGGCGTCTTGCAGCATACGCCGGACCCCGGCCGTGCGTTCACGTCTTTGGCTCGTTGCGTGAAGCCAGGTGGGGAACTTGTCGTGGATGTGTACGCACGCCGGCTGACCGCGCTCGTGTCCTGGAAGTATCTGCTGCGGCCGATTACCAAGCGGATGGACCCGAGGCGTCTCCACGCCATCGTGGAGAACATGGTCGATCTGTCACTGCCCTTGGCGGGTTGGTTGCGGCGTCACGCGGGAGCGATCGGGGCTCGTCTGTTGCCCATCGTGGAGTACTCCCATCTGGGGCTTTCTCCGGACCTCAACCGCGAATGGGCGATCCTGGACACCTTCGACATGTACTCTCCCGCTCACGATCATCCGCAAAGCGGTGCAACGATACGGCAGTGGTTTCGCGACGCTGGCATGGAGCAGATCACCGTCTTCGATGGCCCCAACGGTGTCATCGGCAAAGGTCGATTGCCGCCGGCCGGGCAGAGGAGTTCAGCGCAACAATGTGCGGCATCGTCGGCATAGCTTCCCGGAGCAGCCCCGTGAACCTGGAGCGGCTTGCGCGCATGCGCGATGTCATGAGCCATCGCGGGCCGGACGATGCCGGGGTATGGTTGGCGGATAACACTTGTACGGCGTTGGCTCATCGAAGATTGGCGGTCATCGACCTCACGGCGGGAGGTCACCAGCCCATGCTGGACAAGAACAAAGACGTCTGTATCGTATTCAACGGAGAGATTTACAATTATCGCGAACTGCGTCGCGAACTCGAACAGGTCGGTCATCGGTTCATGACGACCAGCGATACGGAAGTCATTCTGTGCGCCTATCGGGAGTGGGGTCTTGAGTGCCTGCGCCGATTCAACGGCATGTTCGCGTTCGGAATGTATGACAAGACAAAACAACATCTCTTTCTGGCCAGAGATCGGGCGGGTGAAAAGCCGCTCTTTTACGCCCATCTTTCCGGTCGGCTGCTGTTCGCTTCCGAACTCAAGGCCCTCATGGCCGATCCAAGCTTTCCGCGAAAGATGGATGCGACAGCGCTCCAGTGCTACCTTGCGTACGGGTACGTGCCCGGCGATCGGTGCATCTTGGCCGGCGTGAAGAAACTTGAGCCTGGGGAGGCGCTGCTGTATGACGTGGCGACCGACCGCATTCGCACGTGGCGATACTGGAATCTTCCTCCCCCGCCGGACGGATTGACGCCGTCGGTTGAAGAATTAAGCGAAGAGTTGGAATCGATCCTGCTTGACGCGGTTCGGTTACGCATGATCGCCGACGTTCCTGTCGGGGTGTTGCTGAGTGGAGGCATTGATTCCAGCTTGATCACCGCCATGGCGGCGAGAGTGACGGCGACGACGGTGAAGACGTTCACGATTTCGTTCCCCGGTCATGGAACCTTCGATGAAGGGCCCTACGCCAAAATGGTGGCAAACCATTTTGGAACCGATCATCTGGAATTGGTGGCCGAACCCGCCTCCGTCAAGCTTTTGCCGGATCTGGCTCGGCAGTATGATGAACCGATGGCCGATTCCTCGATGGTCCCGATGTATTTAGTTTCACGGCTTGTGCGCCGGCATGCGACGGTGGCGTTGGGGGGAGATGGAGGGGATGAGCTGTTCGGCGGGTATCCCCATTACTCATGGATTCAGCGCCAAGAGCAGCTTCGTCGTCTCGTGCCGAAACCGCTGAGGGCCGCGATAGGGTATCTCGCTTCGGAATGGATGCCGGTGGGCCTGAGAGGCCGGAACCACCTGATCGGCGCCGCGGCTGATCTATCCATGAGTATCGCCCATGTGAACCTCTACTTCGATCGTGCGGCAAGAAAGCGTCTTCTCGCTCCTCTGCTGCGTGATGGAGGGATGCCTCTGGAGGAACCGGAGCAATATCGACAGCTTCTTTGCAATCCTGTGTATAGCGAATTGAGGCAAGCTTCCGAAGCGGATTTTCGGACGACGATGGTGGATGCCTATTTGGTCAAAGTAGATCGAGCGAGCATGTTGGCGTCGCTTGAGGTCCGTGTGCCGATGTTGGATCATAGGTTGGTCGAGTTTGCGTTCGGCAAGGTTCCGGACAGATTGAAAGCGACCGCTTCGGAGCGAAAAGTGTTGCTTCGTAGGCTGGCGAGTCGATTGTTGCCGACCGCGCTTGATCTCACGAGAAAACAGGGGCTCTCTCTTCCGCTCGCCTCGTGGCTCAAGGGGGAGTGGGGGCTCTTCATGCGGGATGTCTTGCGTGAAGCGGATCACCGGCTCTTCGACCCCGGCATGATCCGCTCGTTGCTGGAAGGACAGCAGCGAGGTTTCTCCAATACTGCTCGACTCTTTGCGTTGACCATGTTCGAGCTTTGGCGGCGAGAATACCATGTGCAGTTACCCGTGTGAGCGGACTGTGGGGGCGTCTCCTACGTCGAAGAGTGGGCCACTGAGTTGAAGGTTGTGATCAATGCCCTTTCCGCCAGACTTGGAGGAGGCCAAACCTATCTCATCAATCTTCTCCGGTGCATCCCCGCGCGTGAGGAGCTGGAAGTTATCATCCTGGGACCGAGCTCGCTCCGGGCGTCCATTGATCAGGTGAATCTTCGATGGCTCTTGCCGTCGTGGCCGCTGGAAAATCCCCTGGTCCGCACCATATGGGAACGATTCCGTCTTCCCGGTATCTTGCAAGAGCTTGGCGCTGACCTGTTGTTTTGCCCGGGCGGAGTCGTGGCGACGCCCGCTCCCAAGGGATGCAAGGTTGTGACGATGTTCCGAAATATGATTCCGTTCGACCCTGTCCAGCGTGCAAGGTATCCCCTGGGATATATGCGGGTGCGGAACTGGTTGTTGGAACGGAGCATGTTGCGCAGTATGATCCGTGCCGATCTCGTCATTTTCGTCTCCCAGTTCGCGAAGCAAGTGATCGAACGGCGCGCGCCTGGACGAATCGGACGATCAGCGGTGATTCCCCATGGCGTTGGGCCGGAGTTCAGGCCGGCTGATGCGCCGGCCGCACGTCCGTCATGGTTGCCGAAAGAGGCCTATCTGCTCTATGTGTCCACGTTCGATGTGTACAAAGCCCAAGTCCAGGTCGTTCGTGAGTTTGCTTTGCTGAAACAGCGGCGCGCGGGACAGGAGAGACTGGTTTTGGTGGGGTCTGATTCTCAAAATCCACAGTACGCGCAGGCCGTGCGCGATGAAATCCACGATTTGGGATTGGAGGGGCACGTCATCGTCCCTGGGCTGATTCCGTATCGAGAGCTTCCCGCGCTCTATCAACATGCCGCGGTCAACATCTTTGCGACGGAATCTGAAAATTGTCCGAACATACTACTGGAAGCGATGGCTGCCGGGCGTCCGGTCGTCTGCTCAAATTTTCCCCCGATGCCGGAGTTCGGGGGAGATGCCGTCAGTTATTTCGATCCGCGGAAGCCGAGTGATCTTGCCGCCAAGGTGAGTCAGGTCTTGGATGACCCATCGTTCAGTCGTTCCCTGGGAGCGAGCGCGGCGGCCCGTGCCTCCGACTACGACTGGGAAACCGCAGCCTCGTCCACATGGAAGCTCTTGCAATCGCTTGCATCCAAGGAGTGTCAGGTCGGATGAACCTGCGAATCCTCCTTGTTACCCAGTATTTCTGGCCTGAAAACTTCCGCATCAATGATTTGGTGCAGGGGCTTGTGAAGCTCGGGCATCAGGTGACGGTGTTGACGGGGAAGCCCAATTACCCTTCGGGGCTGATCTTTGACGGCTACTCATTGCTGGGGAGGAGCCGTGAAATGTTCGCCGGAGCGGAGGTGATTCGCGTCCCTTTAGTGCCGCGCGGCAACGGAGGGTCCGTGCGGCTTGTCTTCAATTTCTTTTCTTTCGCCTTGTTGGCCAGCGTGCTCGGTCCTGTATACTGTCGCGGTACCTTCGATGTCGTATTTGTCTACGAGCCTTCTCCTATCACGGTGGCGTTGCCGGGCTTGGTCATGAAGGCGGTGAAGCAGGCACCGATGGTATTATGGGTACAGGATCTTTGGCCTGAGAGCCTGTCGGCCATAGGGGCGGTGAAGTCACAATGGGCCCTCGACAGAGTGGCCTCTCTGGTTTCCTTCATCTACAACGGTTGCGACCGCATACTCGTGCAGTCACGGGCTTTTGTTGATCGTGTGCAGAAACTCGGAGCTGATCCCGCCCGTATTTTGTATTATCCGAACAGCGCGGAAGAACTCTATCGACCGGTTTCACGGGATGCGGCGTCGGTTCCCTGCCGGCTTCCGGAAGGCTTCCGTGTCATGTTTGCCGGCAATATCGGCGCGGCCCAATCGTTCGAGACCATTTTGGATGCCGCTGAAAAATTGCGCGACCATCGCGCGATCCATTGGTTGATTCTCGGTGACGGCCGCCAATTCAATTGGGTGCAGGCGGAGGTGGTTCGGCGAGGCCTCGTTCAATGCGTGCATGTGCTGGGACGGCATCCGATCGAGTCTATGCCGGAATGGTTCGCACAGGCGGATGTGCTTCTGGTGACCCTCAAGAAAGATCCTATTTTCGCGTTGACGATTCCTTCCAAGGTCCAATCCTATATGGCCTGCGGCCGCCCGATTCTGGCCTCATTGGAAGGCGAGGGAGCCCGCATCGTCGAGGAAGCTCACGCCGGAATGGTGGTGGCCCCTGAAGACGCCCCGGCTCTGGCCGAGGCGGTGCTCAAGCTGTCGCTGATGTCTTCGTCGGACAGAGAGATCATGGGACAGAACGGAAGATGCTATTTTCTTCAAGAGTTTGAAAGGAACAATCTGCTCACTCGTCTGGATGGCTGGATGAAGGAGTTAGCGGGGGAAGCACAGAGATGCGCATCTTGATCCTTGGCGGAGACGGGATGTTGGGGCATCAACTCTTACGCCATTTCATGGGGAGTCATGATGTCCGTGTCACGCTCAGGCTCGGCAGAGAGGCCTATGGAGCGTACGGACTGTTCGAACCAGGAATAGCCTGTTATGGAGTGGACGTGAAGCACATGGACGCGCTGGTGCAAGTTATGGCGGAATTCAGACCGGAGGCGGTGTTGAATGCCGTGGGCGTGATCAAGCAAAGGTCCGAGGCCAAGGCCGTTATTTCAAGCCTGGAAATCAATTCGCTCCTGCCCCATCGGTTGGCGCTTCTTTGTCGGACGATCGGGGCGAGACTCATTCACTTCAGTACGGATTGCGTGTTTTCTGGACGGAGAGGCAATTATCGAGAAGCCGATCAGCCGGACGCGGAGGATATCTACGGTCGGACCAAGTTATTGGGCGAAATATCCGAGCCGCATTGTCTGACACTGCGTACGTCGATGGTCGGGCCGGAGCTTTCACGGAAGACCGGGCTGCTGGAGTGGTTTCTTGCGCAGCGAGGGCGGACGGTGAAAGGGTTTGCCAAGGCTATCTTCTCGGGATTTCCTACCAGCGAACTCGCGCGCATCGTGGGCCTGGTTCTGACGGACGTTCCGGCGATTCACGGCCTGTACCACGTCGCGGCGCTGCCCATCAGCAAGTATGACCTCCTGACCCTCGTCCGAGACCGGCTTCAGGTCCCTGTCACGATCGAACGCGATATGGCATTTGAGTGTGACCGAAGCCTCGATGCGTCTCGCTTTCATCGGGATACGGGATACTCGCCTCCTGCGTGGGACGCCATGATCGATGACATGGCCCGTCATATGACAGAAAGGGTTGCATGATTCTGACGGACAAGACCATTCTGGTGACCGGCGGCACCGGCTCCATGGGCAAGAAACTGGTGCATCGACTGCTCACCGGTGAGTTGGGAACCCCCAAGAAGGTGATCGTCCTGTCTCGGGATGAAGCCAAGCAGCATGAGATGAGGATGTCCTATCTCCACAGGCAGGTGACGACCGACGAGGTGATTTTCAATAACTTCATGAATGTGTTGGAGTTCAGGATCGGCGATGTGCGTAGGTACGAGGATGTCTGTTCTGCCGTGAAGCAGGCCGACGTCGTGATCAATGCCGCGGCGCTCAAGCAAGTTCCGACCTGCGAATACTTTCCCTTGCAAGCCGTTTTGACCAACTGCCTGGGGGCTTCCAATATCGTTCGCGCGATTGAGGAGCAGGGATACCCCGTAGGAACGGTCATCGGGATCAGCACCGATAAAGCGTGCAAGCCGGTGAATGTGATGGGCATGACCAAGGCCGTGCAGGAACGCATATTGGTGGCCGCCAATATCTTGAACCCTCGCACCCGCTTCGTCTGCGTCCGGTATGGGAATGTCCTTGCGTCCAGAGGATCGGTCATCCCTCTCTTTCACGATCAGATCAAGAACGGAGGGCCGGTGACGATTACATCGCCGGAAATGACACGGTTTCTGCTCAGCCTGGACGATGCCGTGGATACCGTCTTTGCCGCCTTACGGGATGCAAGACGAGGGGAGACCTACATTCCCCGTGCTCCGTCGGCCACGGTCATGAATATCGCGCGCGCATTGGTCGGGCCGCGGGACCTCTCCATCAAAACAATCGGAATTCGTCCCGGTGAGAAGCTTCATGAGATTTTGATCTCGGAGGAAGAAATCCATCACTGTGTCCGGCGGGGAGCCTATTACGCCATTCAACCCATGCTTCCCGAGTTGAGGCAGGACTCGGCATCCGAGTCCAATGCGTTGGTCAAAGAATATAGTTCAGGAGACGAGGTTCTCGATCTTGCCGGCACGACCGCGTTGCTCAAGAAGCATCGCCTTATGGTTGAAGATGGTGATCCGGGCGACGGCGTCGAGCTTCTGCGCTAGCCGCACCGGTTGCGTCATGCTCGGACCTATTCATTTATGACGTCGATGAAAATCATGACGGTCGTCGGGACTCGTCCCGAGGTCATCAAGTTATGTCGAGTCATCGGGAAGCTCGATCGGCATGCTCGCCATGTTCTCGTCCATACCGGGCAGAATCACGATTATGAATTGAACCAGATCTTTTTCGATCAGCTCGAGATCAGAAAACCAGACCATTTTCTCAACGTCGTGGGCGCGACATTGGGAGAGACGTTGGGGAATGTATTAGCGCGGGCCTACGACGTCATGGTGACGGAACGGCCGGATGCCCTCCTCCTGTTGGGGGATACGAATAGTTGCCTCGCCGCGATCGTCGCCAAGCGTTTGAAGATTCCCATCTTCCATATGGAAGCGGGTAATCGATGTTTCGACCAGCGCGTTCCCGAAGAGCTGAATCGCAAGATCGTCGATCATCTCAGCGACATCAACCTCACGTACAGCGATCATGCCCGTGAGTATCTCCTCCGGGAGGGACTGTCACCGGATCGAGTGATCAAGACCGGTAGTCCGATGTATGAGGTGCTCTCCCATCATCGAGATCACATCGATCGGTCGGATGTGCTGACGCGGCTGCGATTGACCCCCTTGGAGTACTTTGTGGTCAGTGCCCATCGAGAGGAAAATGTCGATTCGGATCGGCATGTGCGTCGACTGGTCGATCTGCTTCATGGGATTGCCGAGACGTACGGGAAGCGGATTGTGTTCTCCGTTCATCCGCGTACGCAATCGCGGATCGATTCCGCTGCCGTCAGCCTGCCCGCATTGGTTGAGCTCCATAAGCCGTTCGGGTTCTTCGACTACGTGAGTTTGCAGCGTCAGGCCCATGCCGTGATCTCGGATAGCGGCACGATCACGGAAGAGTCGTCCATCCTCAATTTCCCCGCAATCAATATCCGTGAGGCCCACGAGCGTCCGGAAGGCATGGAGGAAGGGGCCGTGATGATGACGGGGCTTGACCGCACGCGTGTCTTGCAGGCGTTGGCAATCGTGGAGACGCAGTCTCGTGGGGCGCAGCGACTGTTACGGATCGTGAGCGATTACGATGTCGCCAACGTGTCCGAGAAGGTCGTTCGCATCATTCTCAGCTATATCGATTACGTGAATCGACTTGTCTGGCACAAGTGAACGGGTATTCGGCGGACTGTGGCTGGCCAAATTCTGGTGACAGGAGCTAACGGGTTTGTGGGCTTGGCGCTCTGCCGTTTCCTGCGGAACTCCGGATGTCTGGTCAGAGGGGCAGTGCGAGAGACGGCGAGGGGCTCTTCTCATGACCGTTCGACGCGGGACGGCATTGAATGGGTAGTCCTGCACGATCAATCCGGCGGGGAGGAGACAAGGCAGAAGCTGAGGGGGGTGGAGGTGATCGTTCACCTGGCTGCGCGAGTCCATGTCATGGCCGACACTTCAGCCGATCCCCTTCATGCATTTCGGAAGGTCAACGTGGTCTGGACCGAACGGTTGGCGCGGGCAGCGACCGCTGAGGGGATTCGTCGGTTCGTGTACATGAGCTCGATCAAGGTGAACGGCGAACAGAGCAGGGTCCCGTTTACCGAACGGGACCCTCCGAATCCGCAAGACCCATATGGTCTGTCTAAGTGGGAGGCCGAACAGGCCCTCGCGACGGTGTCGTCTCAGACGGGCCTGGAGACCGTTGTGATTCGGTCGCCGCTTGTCTACGGGCCCGGCGTCGGGGGGAATTTTCTGCAACTCCTGCAGGTTTTGGGAAAAGGGATTCCGCTGCCGCTCGCAGGAGTGGAAAATCGCCGCAGTCTGATTTATCGAGAAAACCTGGTCGATGCCCTCTCCCGCTGCGTCCACCACCAGGCGGCTAGAGGGCAGACCTATCTCGTCAGCGATGGGGAAGATCTCTCCACTCCCGAATTGCTTCGGCGACTCGGCAAGGCCCTGAGCGTGTCAGTATGTCTCTGGCCATTGCCGCTCTCGATGCTCGATGGTATCGGACAACTCGTCGGCAAACAGGTCGTGGTTGACCGGCTGCTCAGATCGCTCCCGGTCGACTCGTCGAAAATCCGAAAAGAGTTGGACTGGCATCCTCCTTTTTCCGTCGACCAAGGTTTTGCGGCGACGGCGGACTGGTTCCGCGCTGAAGCAACGAACCGAGTCATGGCTTCATGACAGGGCGTGCGATGCGGCATCGGCCATTGCCCCTGTTCGTCGCGCCGTCATACAGTTACGATCAGCGCGAGGCGTTCGTTCGCACAGGCAGTGACAAGTCATGACTATAGTTCAAGCGCATAACAGAAGCCGAAAATGATGGTTGCCTTTCCTGCTGTCATCGCCTTTGTCGTCGCGTGGTGGCTGACGGGTAGGCTTTGTTCACCGGGATCGTACTTGTCCATTCTCGCTCTCCCCAATGATCGAACATTGCATTCTAGGCCGACCCCGCAGACGGGAGGAGTGGCTATTATCGCCAGCGTGGTCATCAGTCTTATCGCCGCCGCGAGTGTGTTCGCCATCACGCAGCCGTCGAAGGTGCTGTTGCCGAAAGGAGTGGCCTCGGGGAGTCTCTGGATCGTACTGGCCATGCTCCTCGTCTTCGTGGTGTCGTTCATCGACGACTGTATCGGTCTTCGCGCCAGTCTCCGCCTGGGCGTGCAAGCCGTCGCCGCGATCATCATCGTCGGGGGTGTCGGACTGGCTCTGTCCTCGGTTCCGTTGCCGGGAGGCTCGCTGATACCCATGGGATTCGCGGCGGTTCCGGTGAGCGCCCTCTTCTTGATCTGGATGGCGAACCTCTACAACTTCATGGATGGCATGGACGGTTTTTCCGGCGGGATGACGGCTATCGGCTTCGGATTTCTGGCCTATTTTGGATGGGAGGCCGGATCTCCTGTCATGCTCATGATCGCCGTATTTGTCTCCATGAGCGCGCTGGGGTTTCTCGTCCATAATTTTCCGCCGGCTCGCATCTTCATGGGCGATGCCGGGAGCATCACGCTTGGCTTCTTAGCGGGAACGTTGATGCTCTTAGGTGTTCGCGATGGGATATTTGAGTTTTGGGTTCCCATCATCCTCTTTTCCTCGTTCATCTTGGATGCGACAGTGACGGTGCTCAGACGAGCGTTTCGCGGTGAGAGGATTTGGGAGGCTCATCGCCAACACTATTATCAGCGGCTGGTGTTGAATGGGTGGAGCCATCGCCGGACCGTACTTGCAGAGTATGGAGTGATGCTGCTCTGCGGAGGACTGTCCGTTCTGTATCATCACTCGACCGACAATGGGAAGCTCGCCATTCTTGGGGCATGGCTGGCCGTGTTTCTTGTCTTGGGGAGCCTCGTGAAGTGGTTGGAGCGAAGACAAGCAGTTTCTCATTCCGTTCGGAGCGCAAAGACGGAAAGCGATGTACACGTGCAGGCGGAGTCAGCCGAAGGGTCCCAGAGAGTAACCGTCAAAACATAGCGTAACCGTGTATGATCCCCCCGATCCAACCGCGAGTTCTCAGAAGGTGAGGTAGAGCCGCCGTTGCAGGCTTCTCGGTTCCAACGACACGGGTGTGCTTCCCTTAGGTCGCGACGCGATCAGGAGGGAATTCAGCCTGTGCAATTGGCCGGTACGGTTGTCGAAGACATGCGTCCCTCGTCTCAAAACGCTTTGCTGGTTTTCGTCCATACGTGATGGACTGGCGGCTTGACAGGCTCCAGCCACAGGCGAGACGAGCCGCGGGTTGGACGGCAACCGCGCTTGGATTCACCATTCCGCTGTGGGTAGTGGCGGACGGTGTTCTTGTCGTGCTGCTTGGTCTGTGTTGGCTAGCCGGTGGAGAATGGCGGGAGCGGCTTCGTCGAGTCGCCGCGAACCCTGTCGCATTGAGCGCATTGTTGTTGTTCGGGTGGTTGCTGGCGGGATCCTTATGGGGATTGGGGTCGCTCGATGAACGATTGCTCGCCGTGAAGAAATACGCCGATCTCCTGCTGATCCCCCTCTTGATTTCGATGGCGGTTGATGTGCAAGAGCGAAATCGCGCGATCTTGTTCTTGGGGATCTCGTTGGTTGTGACCTTGGTCTTGTCGCTCGTGTTGGGTTCGGGAGCGCTTCAGACCGGCTGGGTGATCGGTTGTGATCCCTCCAACCCCTGCGTATTCAAGAGACACATCACTCATAACGTGCTGATGGCGTTCGGCGCCCTGCTGTTTGCCGTCTTGGCCTGGAGAGCTTGCGACAAACGAGCACGATGGGGGTGGGCGCTTGTCTCACTTTTGGCCGCGAGCAATGTCGTGCTGATGGTGCAGGGCCGAACCGGTTATGTGGTGCTTGCCGGACTGACTGTGTTGGCGCTCCACGCGGCATTCGGCTGGCGAGGCGTGGCAGGAGCCGTCACGACCCTCGTGCTCGCATTCGGCGGAGCCTATCAGGTCTCGACCAGTTTCCATGATCGAGTGCATCTGACGCTGTCCAATGTGACACAAGGGATCTCCGCCAGTGGAGATGTGGCGACACAGGAACGTGCAGAGTTTTATCAATACACGGTGAAAATCATCGAGGATCATCCCCTGATGGGCGTCGGGACCGGTGGATTTGCGCAGGCGTACGCGGTGTATGCGAAACAAGCGGGCGTGCTGGTTCCTAGTCACCCTCACAGTCAATACCTTTTTATCACGGCCCAAGTCGGAGTCGTCGGGTTTGGTCTGTTGCTCTGGCTTTTTTTGCAGCAGTGGCGATCGACGCCCCTGGTCGGAGATGTGACCTATGGGTTGCTGGCAAAGGGTTTGGTGCTCATCATGGCGGTCGGGTGCCTGTTCAACGATTTGCTCCTTGATCATACCGAGAAGCTGCTGTACTGCTGGTTTTCCGGGTTGATGTATTCCGTGGCTGATTCACGAGTAGGAACGAAGCTATGAGTGTTTCGGCCTACATCATCGCCTACAACGAAGCGAAGAAGATCGCCGATACCATCAACAGCGTGCTGTGGGCCGACGAAATCATCGTGGCCGATTCCGCCAGTACCGACGAGACGGCGCGGATCGCGCTGGACTTGGGAGCCCGCGTCGTCCAGGTTCCGTTCCAGGGATTCGGCCACCTGCGAAATCAAGCCATCAAAGCCTGCACGCACGAGTGGATTTTCAGTCTCGACACGGACGAACAGTGCACGCCGGAGGTCCGTGATGAAATCTTCATGATTCTTTCCGGAACTCCCGCGCACGACGCCTATCTTGTGCCGAGGCGGAATTATTTCATGGGTCGCTGGATCAAACATTCCGGCTGGTATCCGAATTTTCGACAACCTCAATTGTTCAGAAAAGGATCCATGAAATACGTGGAATCTCCCGTCCACGAAGGGTATGAATTGCTGACCGCCAAACCGGTCGGTCGGCTGGAGCACGCGATTTGGCAGATCCCGTTCAGGGACTTCGAAGAGGTCGTTAAAAAGGCCAACCGGTATTCGTCGCTTGGGGTGCTGAAGCTCGCCGACCGACGAGTGTCGATGGGGACCGCGTTGTGTCACGGCATCTGGTCGTTCCTCAAGCATTATGTCGCGAAGCGAGGGTTCCTGGACGGTTGGCCGGGCTTTGTCATTGCCTTCGGAAATTTCGAAGGAACGTTTTATCGGTATGCCAAACGGTTCGAACAGCAAGAGAGGTGGGCGCTCCCCAAACAGGCGCCGCTTCACCGCCGCGGCGACGCGCCATCGAAATGAAAACAGCGGTAATCGTGACGACGTACAATCGTCCTGATGCGCTGGCGGTTGTATTGGAAGGCTACCGTGGCCAAAGCGATCAAGATTTTGAGCTTGTGGTCGCGGATGACGGATCGAAAGCGGAAACCGCCGAGATCGTGCGACAATTTGTGCGGCACGCACCGTTCCCGTTGACGCATATCTGGCACGAAGACCGTGGATTTCGGGCCGCCGCCATCCGCAATCGCGCCGTCGCATCGACGGAGGCCGACTACGTGGTATTCACGGATGGCGACTGTGTTCCCTCGCGCCATTTCGTGCGTGTCCATAAACTACTGGCCGAGCCAGGGTACTTCCTCGGATCGAATCGTGTGTTGCTCTCGGCCCGGTTGACGAGCCGTGTCTTGCGCCGGCGGCTGCCGATCCATGCGTGGAGCGGAATCGATTGGATGCAGTCCTGGTTTCGGCGCGACGTCAATCGGGTGCTCCCGTTGATACGACTGCCCGATGGTCCGTTTCGGAAATGGATGCCGGATCGTTGGGAAGGCATTAAGACCTGCAATCTTTCGGCATGGCGGACAGACTTGATCCGTGTGAATGGACTGGACGAATCCTACGAAGGGTGGGGGCTGGAAGATTCCGACTTGGTGATTCGGTTTCTCCATGCCGGCGTGAAACATAAGAATGCGCGTTTTGCCGCGACGGTGTTTCATTTATGGCATCCCGAGCAAGATCGCATGGGGCTCCCGGCCAATCAGAAACGGTTGGAGGGTCTGTTGCGGTCGACAACCGTGCGAGCCGCCATCGGTCTGGATCAGGGTGGTGGCCGCTGATGTCGATCGGCGATGCGCTCTGATGAGATTGCTGGTTATGAAATGAAGCGGGACATACGAAGCGTACTGGTCGTCTGTACGCGCCGGATCGGAGATGTCCTGTTGGCGACGCCGGTCGTGCGATCGCTCAAGCGCGCGCATTCGGAAGCCGCCATCGACATGCTGGTGTTCGAAGGAACGCAGGATGCGGTGGCCGCCAATCCTGATGTCCACCGAGTCGTGGCGATCGCCGAACGTCCGAAGATCGGCCCGCATCTGGCGCTGCTTCGTTCGCTCTGGCGCCGATACGACCTCGCCCTGTCGGTTTTGGCGGGTGACCGTCCGACGGTTCATGCCTGGGCCGCCGGACGATATCGCGTAGGCACGCTATTGGACGACAGGAAATCGTGGTGGAAACGAAGGCTGCTCCATGAGTGGGTCCCCTTTGACAATATCCATACCCATACCGTCGCCATGAATCTTCGGCTGCTCGCGCCGTTGCAGATTAAGCCGTTCGGAACACCTGTTGTGAGTTGGACGCATGAACATGAAGAATCAGTTCATCGCTTGGTTCCTCGAATGCGTGATTCTCGGCGATACGCAGTGTTCCATGTGTCGCCCAAGTTTGCCTATAAGACCTGGACCGTCGAAGGATGGGTGGCGCTTGGGCGGTGGTTGATCGACCAGGGAGTGATGGTAGTCGTGACAGGCGTGGAATCAGCCGAGCAGAGGTATTGTGAACGTGTCATCCATGGGCTGCCGGATGCGGTGAATCTCGGCGGTCTTTTGACATTACCGGCGCTCGGCTACCTGCTCAGCCGCGCGGCCCTCTATGTCGGGACGGATACGGCCGTCAGTCATATGGCAGCCGCGGTCGGCGCGCCGGCCGTGGTGTTGTTCGGACCGTCAAATCCGGTGAAGTGGGGACCCTGGCCGAAGGATTTCCCGCCGACAACGCAGAGTCCATGGCGGAGGCAGGGATCCCAGCGACAGGGGAATGTGTTTCTGCTTCAAGGAGAAGGCGATTGCGTGCCGTGCCTGGCTGAAGGCTGCGATCGCCACATCAACAGTTTGAGCGACTGTCTACAGCACCTATCCGTCGGCCGTGTCATCGCGGCAGCCGAGTCCATGTTGACAGGGGAACATCAACGGATGCCGGGTGCGATTGCGGAGGTGTCCCGCTCGTGAGGCACATGACGATCAGGCTCTTTCATCGGACGGCGGATCGATATGGAGAACTGGTGCGTGGCTATCGCTCCCTGTTGGTGGTCGGGGTTCAGCTCGGTCTCATCGTCGCCGCGAACCTTTCGGCGTTTGAGTTGCGTTTTGATGCGGAGATTCCAGCGTCGTACGATCGCCTGATGTGGAGATATCTGCCCGGTCTTGTCCTTGTATTCGGAAGCAGTTTTTGGGTGTTCGGGATTCAACGGGGATTGTGGCGCTATGTCGGCCTTCATGATTTCGGGCGAATTTTTGCGGCGTCATTCACCGCCGCGATCACGTTTTATGGCTTGTGCCACCTGATCTTAGGATGGGCCGAATATCCGCGGTCGGTCATCATTTTGACCGGACTGCTTACCGGTCTCTACCTTGCCGGGATTCGGGTGGCCGTGCGGTGGTTTCGGGAATGGCTCCGACTTGTGGGGACGACGGCGCGGCGTGTGTTGATTATCGGTGCGGGGCATGCGGGAGAACTGCTGGCGAGGGACATCTTGTCGGACGCAGGCTATAACAGCCGTCCGGTGGGGTTTGTGGACGATGATCCTATCAAGCGTCGAATGAAGATTCATGGAATCCCGGTCGTAGGCATGATCGCTGATATCAAGACGGCGGCGGAAACGTTGGAGGCGCACGAGATCATCGTCGCCATCCCTTCGGCGTCGACCACGGTCAAACAGAAAATTCTGGCGGCGTCGGAGGGCTGCACGGTTCCGATCAAGACCCTCCCCAATGTCAAACAGCTCTTGGGTGATCCAGTCTCTCTGCACCACGTGAGACCGATGAGTCTGGACGATTTGCTCCAGCGCGAGCCGATCCAGACGAATCTTCAAGAACTGTCTCCTCTCATCGCGGGAAAGAGGCTGCTTGTGACCGGCGCCGGAGGTTCGATCGGGGCGGAGCTCTGCCGGCAGATCGCGCGGTACGATCCCCAGTCGCTCGTCTTGTTCGAACGGTATGAAAATGCTCTTCATGCGCTCCTGCTGGAGTTGAAGACGGCGTTCCCCGCGCTGAAGATCGTCCCTGTCATCGGAGATGTCACGGTTCCCGACCGCGTGTCGGAGGTGTTCCAACAGGCCGGACCCGATATCGTGTTTCATGCCGCCGCGCACAAGCATGTTCCCCTGATGGAACTGAATCCGAAGGAGGCGATTCGCAACAATGTTCTCGGGACTCGCGTCGTCGCTGAAGCCGCTCTGAAAGCGGGAGTGGATCGATTCGTCTTGATTTCCACGGATAAGGCTGTGAATCCGTCGAGCATTATGGGAGCGACGAAGCGGATTGCCGAGCATGTGGTGCAGGAGTTCAATCGGACGGGCCTGACCAAGTTTACGGTCGTGCGGTTCGGCAATGTGTTGGGAAGCAACGGGAGTGTGGTGCCGCTGTTTTCCGAGCAAATCCGTAAGGGCGGTCCGGTGACCGTGACTCATCCGGAGATCAAGCGATTTTTCATGACCATTCCGGAGGCGGTGCAGCTGGTGCTGCAGGCGAGTGTCATGGGGCAGGGTGGAGAGGTCTTCGTTCTTGATATGGGGGAACAAATCAAAATCGTCGATCTGGCGAGAAATATGATCGTACTGGCCGGTCTGGTCCCCAACAAGGATATTCAGCTGGTGTTTACCGGCCTGCGGTCGGGAGAGAAGTTGTATGAAGAACTGTTTGAGGACGGCGAGCAAGTCGCGCCGACGACCCATCCGAAGATTCATCGAGCCGGAGGCGCCCCGGTCTCGACAGGCGAATTGGATGACTGGTTGGAGTCGTTGGAGGGCAATCTTCCGAAATGTGATGAAGACACGCTGCTGCACGATCTCAAACGGCTTGTGCCGAGTTTCGACTCGGCGCCGATTCAACGGGTGTCCGATAGGCGCTGATGCCACCGATCCACGTCGTTCACGCCTCGTCCGATTGCGGCGCATAAGGCTCACAAGAGGAAGATGAGTATTCTGGTCACCGGCGGAGCCGGGTTTATCGGCGCCAACTTCGTTCTCGACTGGCTGGCGCAACAGGATGAGCTCATCATCAACCTTGATAAGCTCACCTATGCAGGCAATCTGGAGAATCTTGCCGGCTTGGAGAGGGATGCGCGGCATGTCTTCGTGCGAGGCGATATCGGCGACACCGCGCTTGTCGGACGCCTGTTGCACGAGCGCCGGCCTCGCGCCGTCATCAATTTCGCCGCCGAAACCCATGTGGATCGCTCCATCCATGGCCCCGGAGATTTCATACAGACCAACATCGTCGGCACCTTTCGCTTGCTGGACTCCGTACGGGCCTATTGGGATGGACTGGACAGGGATTCCCGGCAACGTTTCCGTTTTCTGCACGTATCCACCGACGAGGTCTACGGCTCTCTAGAAAAAGACGATCCGGCGTTCAGCGAAATCCATCGCTACGAACCCAGTAGTCCCTATTCGGCCAGCAAAGCTGCCAGTGATCACCTGGTGCGCGCGTACCACCACACCTACGGGCTGCCGGTGCTCATCACCAACTGCTCCAACAACTACGGCCCGTACCACTTCCCGGAAAAACTTATCCCGCTGATCATCCACAACGCGCTGGCCGGCAAATCGTTGCCGATTTACGGTGACGGCCGACAAATCCGTGACTGGCTCTATGTCAAAGACCACTGCAGCGCCATACGGCTGGTGCTCGAAGCCGCGCGTGTGGGTGAAACCTATAACGTCGGCGGCAAGAATGAAAAGACCAATCTCGACGTTGTCCATGCTCTTTGCGACATTCTGGATGAGCTGCGCCCCTTGAATCCGACGAGTGGCGAGCGGCAGGCAGGCAGGACTACGTACCGCTCGTTAATCACCTTTGTGAAAGATCGTCCGGGTCATGATCGCCGCTATGCGATCGACGCGAGTAAACTCGAGCGCGAGCTGGGCTGGAAACCTCGGGAAACCTTCGAAACCGGCCTCAGCAAGACGGTCGCGTGGTATCTGGCGAACCAGCGTTGGGTGGCCAACGTGACCAGCGGAGCATACCGTGACTGGCTTCGTCGGCAATATGGGGCCGGAGCGGAATGAGGATACTCTTAACCGGCAAGGACGGCCAGGTGGGGTTTGAATTGCAGCGGGCGCTGGCTCCCCTCGGTGAAGTCCGCGCGGTGGATCGGCCTGCGTGTGATTTGTCCGACGTCGAGGCTATTCGCGCGCTCGTCAGGACGTACCATCCCGATGTGATCGTCAATCCCGCAGCCTATACCGCAGTGGACAAAGCAGAATCAGAGCCCGAGCTGGCGCATGCCATCAACGCCGTTGCTCCCGGAGTGCTGGGAGAAGAAGCGGCCAAACGGGACGCATGGGTTGTGCATTATTCCACCGACTATGTGTTCGATGGCGCCAAGCCGGGCGCTTATACCGAAGATGATCCGACGAACCCGCACAGTGTCTATGGGCGAACCAAACGCGACGGCGAGATCGCGCTACAGGCCAGCGGGGCGCGCCACGTGATCTTTCGAACGAGCTGGGTGGTCGGGGCGCACGGCAGCAACTTTGCGAAAACCATTCTGCGATTGGGCGCTGAACGAGAAAGTTTGAATGTGGTGGCGGATCAATATGGCGCGCCGACTTCCGCCGCCTTGCTCGCTGATGTGACGGCTCAGTTGGTTCGGCAAAGACAGCGCGAGGGAGACGGACACTTTCCTTTCGGCTTGTATCATCTTGTGCCCGGCGGGGAGACGAACTGGTGTGACTATGCCCGATTTGTTGTGTCAGAGGCTCGTGCCGTCGGCAGATCGCTGAAGCTCTCGGCGGACGGCATTCGAGCGATTTCCTCGTCGGACTATCCTACCGCCGCTGCACGCCCCGCCAATTCACGGTTGGATACCCGCAAGCTGCGAGGTCATTTTGATCTGGAATTACCTGACTGGCAGAGCGGTGTCCGGCACATTCTCCATCAGATTCTGGCCGATGGTAAGTCGGAAGTATTAAATGGCACGTAGTACATGGGCATGTTCACCGCTTGGCAGTGACCAGTAATGGGGAAACCATACGAACACCTGGAAACATGATGACTCAACTCACGACCGACCAGTCCCCCCGTCCCAGAAAAGGCATCATCCTCGCCGGCGGCGCAGGGAGCCGCTTGCATCCGGCCACACTGGTGATCAGCAAACAGTTGCTGCCGGTGTTCGACAAGCCGATGATCTATTACCCGCTGAGCACGCTCATGCTGGCCGGAATCCGGGATATCCTCATTATTTCCACGCAGCAGGATACGCCACGTTTTGAACAGCTTCTGGGAAGCGGGAACCAGTGGGGATTGAACATTCACTATGCCGTGCAACCGTCACCCGAAGGCCTGGCGCAAGCGTTCATCATCGGAGAGCCTTTCATCGGAGAAGATCTTTCCGCCCTGGTCTTGGGCGATAACATCTTTTACGGACACGATTTCCACCGCTTGCTGGGCTATGCCATGGCCCGAGCCGACGGCGCAACGGTGTTCGCCTATCACGTCCAGGACCCCGAGCGCTACGGAGTCGCCGAATTCGATTCGAACGGCAAGGTGTTGTCGCTGGAAGAAAAACCCAAGCAGCCGAAGTCCAACTATGCCGTGACCGGTCTCTATTTCTACGACCAACGGGTCGTCCGCCTGGCCAAGAGTCTGACGCCTTCCGCGCGAGGTGAACTGGAAATTACCGATTTAAACCGCTTGTATCTGAAGCAAGGGGCGCTCAATGTCGAAATCATGGGACGAGGTAATGCCTGGCTGGACACCGGGACACATGAGTCCTTGCTTGAAGCCAGCCAGTTCATCGCCACGCTGGAAAATCGCCAAGGTTTGAAGGTGGCCTGTCCGGAAGAAATCGCCTACAGACAACAGTGGATAGATGCGGCTCGACTCAAACAGCTGGCACAGCCTCTCCTGAAAAATGGATATGGGAAATACTTGCTGCGTGTACTTGAAGAACAAGTCTTCTGATGGCCGTGGCGTCGGGTGAGAATCCAGAGGTGGTTTTGCGCATGCCAAGATATTCAGCGACGAATGAAGGTTCTTCTCCGAACGTGTCAGTCAAGCGGCATTTGAAACCAAGATCGGTATAAAGGGCCTCCTTCTCACACGGTCGCCACGCCCACTCGTCAAGCCTACCTGCTCGGCCTCGGCAAATTCTCCGGCGCAATCGCCGACCTGTCGGGTTGACCGGGGTGAGGTTCACGTCACCACGACGCTGAGACGACACCACTTCGTGGACGGATGGAGTGTGCATCCGAGGTGTTTCTCAAATAAGATATCAAGAAGCTTCCGGCCTGATATCTCGCCGGAGACGAGTCTGCGAACATGAAGAAGCGAGCCAGCTAAGATGTGTGGAATTACCGGCATATTTGCCACGAATGCATCGGCGCCTGCGGATATCCCGGCCACGATCGACCGGATGGTGCGCGTGATCGGACATCGTGGACCGGATGGTCAAGGCACCTGGGTTGGTTCAGGGATCGCGCTGGGGCACGCGCGGCTGTCGATCATCGACTTGACCGCCGCCGGACGGCAGCCCATGTCCAATGGGGACGGGAGTATTCAGATAGTGTTCAACGGGGAAATCTATAACTTTGTAGAGTTGCGTGCCGAGCTCAGCGAACGTGGGTACCACTTTAAAAGTCATACCGACACCGAAGTCGTCCTGAACGGCTATCACTGCTGGGGCGAGCAGGTATTCGAACGTTTGAGAGGTATGTTTGCCGTGGCGCTATGGGACCGGCGCCATGAGAAGCTTGTCCTTGCTCGAGACCGCATTGGGAAAAAGCCTTTGTTTTATGCCTGGCATGGCGATGTGCTTTTGTTTGGGTCGGAAGTCAAAGCCATCCTTGCGTGGCCCGGTTTTAGGCGCGAGCCCGAGTATGAAGCCCTCCACCACTATTTGACGCTGCAATATATCCCGGCGCCGTGGTCCGCGTTCAAAGGGGTGAAGAAATTTCCGAACGCCTCCTACATGGTCGTCACCCGTGAGGGACAGACCACTACCACAAAATACTGGGCATTGCCTGCACCGTCGCACGCGCGTCACCGGCCGCTGCCGGAGTTGAAAGAAGAACTCTTGGCCCTGCTTGATGACGCCGTGCGTCTGCGCATGATTGCCGATGTGCCGTTAGGGGCGTTTCTTTCAGGTGGTGTCGACTCATCGGCTGTCGTGGCCCTGATGGCGCGCCACTCCAGCGGCCGTGTCAAAACGTTCTGCATCGGGTTTGATGAGGCGAGCTACGACGAACGGACATATGCTCGTACGGTCGCTGAACGCTACGATACGGACCATCACGTGATGGTCGTTCGTCCCAAGGCCACCGCCATTCTTCCGCTGCTCACATGGCATTACAACGAGCCGTTTGCGGACCCCTCGGCCATACCCACGTATTACGTGGCGCAGATGGCGCGGCAATACGTCACCGTCGTTCTTAACGGTGACGGAGGAGACGAAAGTTTCTTAGGCTACAGTCGGTACTCGCAATGCTTGGAATCAGAGTGGATAAATAGTTTGCCGCCGCCCTTGCGACAGCTCGCGTCTCGTCTCGTGCGATCCATCCCGCCCGACGTCGACTGCTACCGCGTCTTGCGGGTGGCCCGCCGCTGGCTGTCCTACGTGAGTGAACAATCCTCTCGTCGTTATGCCCCATCCATGGCGTACTTTTACGATCACGACAAGGTTGCCGGCTACGACTATCATCTGCGGCCATTTCTCGCCGATTCGTCACTCGACCTCCTTGAACCCTATTTCCGACAGTCCACGTCGTATGTAGGCGGAGCGGCCTGGGCCGACATCCACACTTATTTGCCGGATGACCTTCTGGTAAAGGTTGATATTGCCAGCATGGCCCACGGTTTAGAAGCCCGATCACCGCTGTTGGATCACACACTCATGGAATGGGCTGCCCGCATTCCATCGGCACAGAAAATGGAGGGCGGCGTGACCAAATCCATTCTGAAATCGGCATTGGAGCCTTTTCTGCCCAACGACATCCTCTATCGCCCCAAAATGGGATTTGGTGTGCCGATCGATGAATGGCTCAAAGGCGAACTCAAAGAGTTTGCGCATGACATACTGCTCAGCCCTCACGCTCGCCAAAGGGGCTTGATTACGCCAGCCTATGTCGAATCCATGCTGGACGAACATTGCAGCGGTATTCGTTTGCACCATACCCGTTTATGGGCGTTGCTCATGCTCGAGCTGTGGTTTCGGATGTGGATTGATCCCGCCGAAGTGCCGCTCGCGCCGCCCGCCACCGCACCATTGATGTGAATGCCCAGAATCAATATGGCCACACCCGTCTGGCGACTCATCTTGCGCGGTGCCAAATCGATGTTTGTTCCTCCGCCTGTCGGCACGGGGGGCACCATCTCGGCTCAGTATTGCTATTCAGTCTATTTGCGTCATCTGGTCATCGCAGCTCAGCATGGCCTCGCAACGGATCCGCGCACGCTTGTTGAACTTGGCCCCGGCGACTCCATAGGAATCGGTCTTATGGCGTTGCTCACGGGGGCTGAGCAGTATTACGCCCTTGATGCTGTCCGCCACGCCTCGACCGAAGCCAACCTGTCGGTGTTTGATGAACTGGTCCAATTACTCAGAGGACAAGCGCCTATTCCTTCTGCGGACGAGTTCACGGAGATATTGCCGGCGTTGAGTGACTATCGCTTCCCACGGGAAATATTGAGCGCAGCCAGACTCGCTCAGGCCCTTGAGCCTGAGCGTCTGAAGCGCCTGCGCAATGCCCTGTCGGGCGATCTGGCGGCGTGCCCTATTTACTATCTTGCCCCGATGGGCAGAATGAATGAGATTCCTAGCAATAGCATCGACCTGATTATCTCGCAAGCCGTGATGGAGCATGTCGACCCGCTTAAGGAAATCTATGCCGAGTGTTTCCGTATCCTGAATCCCGACGGCTTCATGTCCCACCAGATCGATCTTCGCTGCCACGATACGGCATCCGAGTGGAACGGCCACTGGAAATATTCCGAATTGACATGGCGTCTGATGCGCGGCGGACGTCCCTGGTTCATCAATCGCCAGCCGTGTTCGGTGCATCTCGATTTGGTCAAGCAGGTTGGCTTTAGCCTTTGCGCTGAGATAAAACAATTGAGTAGCTCCGGCATTTCGAACAGGCAATTGGCGAGCCGTTTTCGATCGCTCTCGGAAAGCGATCTTAAAACCTCCGGAGTTTTTGTCTTGGCGAATAAATCCGCGGACAATATTCATGACTAACCCTCGACTCCGGGCTGCCGCTGAATACTGGCAGGCCAGGAAATATCAGAAATCAGTATTTGTGATTCCATTCTCCATTTCAGCCGAGGATGCGCTTGCTCTCCGGAATCTCCCTTGTTGTGCGTCGATGATTCTCCGAGACCCCGATCCGACACTAACGTCCCGACCCCATTTGTCTTGGTTAGGGCGCTACGCTGATGACGGAAGGTCTTGGCAGCTTCCAGAGACTTTGGGGACCTTTATCTTCCTTGGTCCACCCGTGCAGCTGACAAACAAAATGCTGAAGCAAGTTGCAGGTACCGGCGCGCGCTCAATCGTCTGTGAGAATAGACTCCACCACTTTGTGGACCTACCGCTGTTCCGTTTTCATTTATGGCATCTAGCCGAGAAGGTCATCGAGAGAATGAGCAATTTACCGGCCGGCTCGCCGGTGCACCATCTCGTCCAAGCGGCAAAAACAATACCGGGAGCTAGAGCGCTGTGGCATCGGGTATTTCGGCGAGATTCACATGACCAAAATATGTCGGTGTGGGATGTTGCGCAATGCACGGTTTCTGCTGCGCGTTTGGACATTGTTTTCTTTCGCGAGTTGCTGAAACAGGCGCTCCTGCTGGCATCCACGAGCAGTTTCAGAGCAGAGCCAAGACGTTTCATCTTGGTTAATTCGGGTCTGGCGGCTGGTGGGGCAGAACGGCAGATCGTTAATACGCTACGCGGGCTGCAAGCTAAAGGCTTTGACGACATCTGCCTGATCGGGGAATATTTGCATCGCTCCCCTGGGCTCGACTTCTATCTGCCGCATCTTGAATCTGCCAAGATAGCAGCGTACCCTTTAACAAGCGCGATCAAAATCGCCGAACGTGGGTTTCAATCGGTCCCCGACCCACTTGGCGAGCTTTTCGCTAAGTTACCCAATACCATGGCTGAAGAAATTCTGAATTTGGCTGAAGAATTCAAGAATCGCCGACCTACGGTGGTTCATGCCTGGCAAGACAGTACCAGCATCAAAGTCGGCATTGCCGCAATCATGACCGGTGTTCCACGTATTGTGCTCGCCAGCCGCAACCTCACACCGGTCAATTTCGGCTATTACCAAGACTATATGCGATGTGCTTATCAGGCATTGTCTGAACTGGATCACATCACTTTCCTTAACAACAGTTGTGCAGGGGCGTTGGACTATTGCCGTTGGCTTGAAATCCCACACGATCGCTTCCAAGTTGTAAAAAATGGTGTGGACTTCAGTGGGCTAAGTCGGGTGGATGATTCGGTGGTGTCGGCCTATCGCCACTCTCTTGGTATTCCCCAAACGGCTCCGGTTGTCGGCTCCATTTTTCGATTCTGGTCAGAAAAACGTCCCATGCTCTGGCTGAAAGCTGCGAGAGAAATAGCGAAATTGACACCAGATGCGCATTTTCTTTTGATCGGTGAAGGCCCTATGCGAAAGGAAATGGAAAAGTTTGTGCGGAAGACCGAGCTTGAAAATAAGGTGCATATGCCCGGTGCACGTACCGACATCGCTACCCCTTTATCGTCAATGACAGTATTTGTTTTAACCTCGGAGTTCGAGGGGACTCCCAATGTTGTTCTGGAGGCTCAATGGATGGGGTTGCCTGTCGTCGCCACGGATGCGGGCGGAACGCGCGAGGCTATTGAAGAGGGCATAACGGGATGGTGTTGCCGTACGCCTGATCCTTCCGAGATAGCAACCAGAACCAGGGAGGTGTTGTCAGATAGTTCATTTCTACAACACCTACGTCAGCGTGGGCCTCGTTTTGTCGATCAACAATTTGGTTTGAACGAGATGATTGATTGTACGTTACGTCTCTATGGGGTTAAGAATGAGAGTGCCCCAAGTCCTTATCCCCATCGGCACTCGCATGCGTCTCACCCGCACACAGAAGTACAAACATGACTAAAGCGGCAACCCCGACGTATTGCGCATATCCCTGGCAACAGATGATTGTGGACCTGACGGGCGAGGTTGTGCCGTGTTGTTTCTGGAGTGGTTATGGCAATGTGGGTAAGCCGCTGGGAAATACGAATCTTGCTAGCATCGATGAAATCTGGAACAGCTCGGAGTACCAAGCGTTACGGCGAGCCAATGCCTCGGGCAACCTTGAGGGCCATCCCTGTAACCAGTGCACGGCGTATGGGTGGGCGAACGGAAACTATCCACCGTTCAGTTCCCCTATCCCTTGGCGGCATGAGTCTGGCCACTGCTATCTTGTGGAAATACCGGAGAGTTTCGCCAAGCTTGCAGGGGAATCATTGCATGAGGCGGAATTGCTGGAGGACGGCGTTCCCCTGCCGTTCCCTAAGTCGTTGCACGATGACATCCGAAACTTGGGGAAGGGGCTCTACTCGGTTTGGGGGCACTCGCTGTACTTTTCGACATCCGATAATTCTGACCCATCGGACAATGGGCGCAGCTATGAATTGAAGGTGCCCCGCGGGCGTATCAAGTTACAAGGATTGGTCGTCGATTCTCTCTCAGGCCAAAACATTCTCAAGGCGTGGGAAGAGTATCGGGAGGGGGTGGAGGTCATGTCGGCCAAGCCGACCATGATCTCCCTGATATCCACGGCGGACTGCAACATCGACTGCCCGGGTTGCAGTCAGAACATGGTGCGGCTGGTTCGCGTGCAACATCGCGCCGAGACTGTGCCGGATATCCTGGCGCATGTACGCTACCTCTATCAATTTATCTGGCACGGTGGCGAGCCCTATCTCATCAAGCGCTTCCGCCAGTTTGTGGACGAATTCCGCACTGACGACAATCCCAACCTTGCCTTCGGTTTTACCAGCAATGGCACCATGCTAAATTCTAAGGAGCTCAATAAGCTCCGGAAGTTTCCTCGCATCAACGCCAGCATTTCGGTGGACAGTTTCAATAAAGAGATGTTTGAAAAGATCAGGAAAGGAGCTGACTACGATACGGTGTTAAGCAACGTGCTGCGCGCCGTCGCGACCTATGACGCGCCTGACCGGGTGTTCTCTGTCGGCATGATCGTGTGCAAGTCGAACTTCCGTGAGCTGCCTGAAAATCTCACGTTTGCGATCGAGCACGATATAGGGCTCAACCTGTCGCCCGTAGTGATTTATCCGGTCACCGAGCAGCTCAATGTATTTGAGAATTGCCGGCTGCAGACTCAAGGTTGGCAAGAAGCGCTCGATCACGCGCGCAGGATTATGCAGCAGGCTGTGACGGAAAAGAGACCCTCGGTTCGGCGAGTTGATGCGACGGGAATGCTGGCTGAATTGCAATCGATTCTTGACCGCGCTCAACAACGCTATCATCGGTGCACTGCTTTGGAATTCATTGTTGCTGACCCCAACCATTCGCTTTCGCGGATGATTCGCCCTGGAATCGTTCTCTACCATGCTCAGACGAACGAAGTCCCGGCTTATTGTGAACTTGCGTCGGGCGCCGGCTCCTATGCCGTCCAAGTGCCATATGGCTATTCGCCGCAAAGCCTCTATTGGGTATTGGTTCATAATCTGATGGAATTAACCGGGAGAGTGGCCGAAGGTTGGTTTGAACCCATAGATGAATCCTTCATCACGGCGAAGTTCGAGGATAAGCCCGTGAAACCCGTTTGTCTCTCGATTCCAAAATTCGCTGCAGTGGATCGACCAAGAAATACGATGTTCGCCAATTACGGTGAAACAACGCCTAACGGTTTGCGCGTCAAGACCGCAGAAGATGTTACTCTCGCATACAACAGCATGACGGTCGAAGAAAGGCTTCATGGTAGAGGCCTTGCAATACACACGTATCGGCAACACATGTATCTGGCTGCAGCCAGATTGACCAGCCGGATACGTCGTTTTTTGAGCGAATCAAGGTAATGAGCTAAGAGATCTCTGATTTTTCCGCACGAGGTTTATGCTATGGATGGCTCCGACCTTTGCATGAAATGGAGACGTTACGCGGCCATCAGTCAGTAGGGTTCGTAATCCGTTCATCCATGGCGTGATTTCCCAGCTCAAGCAGCAAACCGGGTGCGGTATCATCATCAATACCTCATTCAACGTGCGCGGCGAGCCCGATTGTGATGATGGGGGAGGATGCATACCGCTGCTTTATGACGACGGACGTTGAGTTTACCGGCACGCCACAAGCAGAACGATGCTCCGCTTTCGGTATTGCTGACCCATGTTGCGTTGGGTATCTTCCTGTTTTCTTCCAGACGTCAGCCCTGCGCCTGTCATATATATGCTTTCCTAAGGAATGAGCCGCCCTTGAATAGATTTGGCGTTTACTCCGGAATCTTGAGCGTGTATGCAAACCGCAGGTTGCTTTGGTCGCTGGTGGTTCGTGATATTCAGTCTCGTTATCGTGGAACCCTACTGGGTTTTCTATGGGCCGTGGCCTATCCGCTCATGATGCTGGCTGTGTATGCCTTCGTTTTTGGCGGGGTATTTAACGCACGCTGGGGGAGTGGTGGCGGCGTGAAAGATTTTGTTCTGATGCTCTATTGTGGCCTTATCGTGTACGCTCTATTTTCAGAAACACTGACACGATCTCCCTCTGCAATTTTTTCAAATCCAAGCTATGTCAAGAAGGTGGTATTTCCGTTAGAACTGCTGACTATTAGCTATCTTGTCTCAGCTGTCTTTAATGCCCTGATCGGTGTTGGATTGCTCTGTCTTTTCTTGCTCATTCTTTATCAATCGATTCCACTCACTGCTTTATATGTGCCGCTGGTGTTCGCCCCATTGTTGGTGCTCACAGGTGGCCTGGCGTGGTTGCTTGCGTCCATTGGTGTTTTTTTTCGCGACGTTGGGCAAATTATCGGGGTGATTATGTCTATGTTGTTATTTTTGAGTCCAGTGTTCTATCCGGCATCTTCCGCCCCAGCGTTGGCTCAAAAGCTAATCTATCTCAATCCGCTGACCTATCCCATTGAGGAATTACGTGCCGTGCTGATTTTAGGCAATCAACCAGACTGGTTCCACTGGTTCGCCTATCTTTCTGTTTCCATTATCGTGACTATTGGCGGGTTCTGGGTATTTCAAATGTCCCGCCCCGCATTTGCCGATGTGATTTGACATGAGTGCGCCGATAACGCCCCCCATCCGGCTTGACGCTATTAGCAAGTGCTATCGTATTTTTCGAAACCCTCAAGATCGATTCAAGCAAGCTTTGCTTGATCGTTTTCAAGGTGTGCTAGGTAAAAGGAACATGAGTTCTCTTTACCGTGAGCACTGGGCCCTGCGAGATGTCAGTTTTGAAGTTCAACGGGGTGAGGCCGTTGGTATTCTTGGCCGCAATGGAGCAGGGAAGAGTACACTGCTCCAGATCATCGCCGGAACCGTGGCGCCTACCTCAGGCACCGTTCAAACCACAGGACGAATTACCGCTTTGCTCGAATTGGGGAGCGGTTTCAATCCTGAATTTACGGGGCGAGAAAACGTTGTTCTGAATGCTCAAATTCTGGGTTTATCACGCGAAGATGCTCTGGCTCGATTTGACGACATTGCCAGCTTTGCAGACATCGGTGACTTTATCGATCAGCCTGTCAAAACCTACAGCTCCGGAATGATGATGCGGCTCGCGTTTGCCGTGCAAACGGTAATGGAGCCTGACGTAGTTATCGTGGATGAGGCTCTTTCTGTCGGGGATGCGAAATTTCAGGAAAAATGTTTTCGCAAACTTCGAATGTTGAGGGAGATGGGAACGACTATCCTTTTCGTTTCTCACGATATCAATGCTGTGACAAGTTTCTGTGATCAAGCGTTCTTGTTTGATGCCGGTCAGATCGTTGATGCTGGCAAGCCCGTCAGTGTTTCGAAAGCATATATAGAGAATCTATATAGCGAGCCTGCGAAACGATCGATACATGAAAAACGCAAAGATTCAGAAGTAGAAGCTGAGCCAGGGACAACATTGCTGAGCCAAGGTACTGCTCACCATACATCTAAAACGAATGCTGCGCAGGATGGTTATCGTTTTGGGGATCGCAAAGTAGAAATTTTGAGCGTAGCTATATTTGATCAGGCAGGAAAAAAAACAGAGGTTCTCGTTTCCGGCAACCAGTACCGAATCACTCAAACTGTTGTGGCTCACTTTCCAGTTGTTGACTTGTCCTCAGGATTCATTATTAGAAACACAAAGGGTGTCGACATCTTCGGCGTAACCAACAAAACCGCTGCTGTCGAAATTCCCCGGATTGAAGCTGGTCAGATTTTTGAAGTAAGTATAGAAATTGACGCATGGCTGGCTGCCGGCGACTATTTTTTACAAGCTGCCAATGCAGGTGCAGACGGTGCTCAATGCGACTGTAGAATTGATGCGCTTCATTTCGTGGTCATCAATACTCCAACTCTTTTTACGACCTCAATCGTCAACTTGAATCCGAAACTGCGATTCGGCGTGATGAAGAACGATCAGCGTATGATGGGTTCGTTAGGTGGATAGCACCGTGACCTTTCAGCAACTTGGGATTGTTGAAGAAATGAACGACCCGAGGATTGACAAAATAGTAGATGCGGTCGCGCCGTACAGCATGGTTCATCAAACGGGAATCGTCTTTACGATGGCAGCAGTCGTGTACGCAATCAAAAACAGTTTGCCCGGTGTATTTCTAGAATGCGGAACCTGGAGAGGCGGATGTTCAGTCGCGATGTTGTTGGTGCAACGAGAATTATTCGGCAAAGTGCTTAAACCTGTCTACATGCTGGATAGTTTTGAAGGCTTACCCGGAGTAGATCATCGAGATGGCCCTCTTGCTGCAAAATGGCAATCTGGTGTTGACGCAGAAAAGTTTTTTGATAACTGCAAAGCAGCGCAACAAGACCTCGAAAATCTGTTGAAACAGCATCAGTTTCTGGCGGCCGAATACAGGCTTGTTCGAGGCTGGTTTGAATGTACCGTTCCAAACGTGGCATCGGAGCTTTCCGAACAAGGTATCGCTGTTCTTAGGTTGGATGGTGATTGGTACACGTCCACCGATGTTTCGCTCACGCATCTTTGTCCGATCACAAGTGAACGAGGCGTTGTAATTATCGATGATTATTACGCCTGGGATGGATGCGCGCGCGCCTTGCATGACTATCTATCGAGAAACGATTTGCCATATCGGATTAAATCACTCCCCTACAATTTCGGGGCTTACTTTATTAAGCGAGCGTATAGATCGAGTTTTAACGAGTTTTGACGGAGCGCGATTTGGTCAAAAGAATTCACTGGACACCGCAGTTAGTCAATAAGTTCTGGGATGGGGTCGCGCAAACAGAGCTCGACAATCTTTCTTTCGGGAAAGTGGCAGGTCCAAAATTTCTGGAGCTTATCAGTGCCTATCTTGTTCCTGGGGGCAGGTGTCTCGATTTCGGAGCAGGCAGTGGTCATATCCTACAGCTTCTTTTGGATCGGGGCCTGAACGCAGCGGGCTTTGATCCATCGCCAGATCGCCAAGCTTCGTTGGTAGCCAAAATTGGGCAACACAAAAATTTCTTAGGGATCAAGGACGTCGATTCCAATGAGCAGTTTGATGTCGTTCTCTTGATGGAAGTTCTCGAGCATGTGCTGGATGAGGATTTCCACAAGGTGCTTGAGCGCGTTGCGAAGTTTGTTAAGCCGGGTGGGTATTTGATTGCATCGACTCCAAATAACGAAAATCTTGAGTCTGTAAGTGTTTATTGTCCGGTTTCGGAGACGTTGTTCCATCCTTGGCAACACGTGAGAAGTTTTACCCCATATCAGATGTCCGATTGCTTTAAGAGTATGGGGTTTGCGTCCGAGTTTGTTGCTCTGGCAGATTTTTCGTCAGACGTGGAACTCGTTGAGAACCACAAGACAGCGAGAGTGTTATTGAAGCAACTTTCCGACTTTATCGAATCATCAGTCCGGAAATATCAACTGCAGCTTAAGGAACTTGATGCGATAGACGCCTATTTGCGAAGTGGCGCCACGCTTGGATTCTGGCAGAAGATAAGGCTTCGGATTGATTTGCTATTACGGCATCGAGCACTAATCGGAAAACTTCATTCAATGGCGCACGATCTGGCTCATCGTTTTGATGAAGCGTCGAGTTATGCCCTAGGGCAACTGAGGCAAACAACGGCACTCACAGGCAATGGTGTTGATCGATCAACTCGTGAAGCCGATGGCATTGATTTGCGGGTTGGAAAGGAGACGACCATCGTGTACGTGGGGAAAAAGCAATGAAGCTCGAATTTACATATCTGCTCAATGCAGCGACTTGGCGCAGGGTCGGTCTGGAACGATAAGGCTCGAATCAGTGTTTAGTGTTGAATTTCTACATGTTATTCGAGAGTTTGAATACGGAAAAGTAGTCGAGCGACTCTCCCCGGGTATCCGCATACTGGAGATCGGTGGCGGCACAGGTTATCAGGCAAAGCGCCTCAAGGAAGATGGCTACGTTGTTGACTCTATCGACATGCCTGACTCCAACTATGTCGGCCAATTGGAGTTTCCTGTTCAGCCTTACGACGGCCGAAATATTCCCTTTCCCGATGATAGTTTTGACGTAGTGTTTTCTTCCAATGTCTTGGAGCATGTCCTTGATCTGCCGTATCTGCAAGCCGAGATCAAGAGAGTCCTGAAGCCAGGCGGCTACTGCGTGCATCTCATGCCCTCCGGCGCATGGCGTTTCTGGACCAATATGGCTCACTATACGGAACTTGTTCAGCGGCTGCTTGGGTTGGCCCCTCGCCTGCTTCCCAAAGGGTTTTCAAAGTCCGCGCGTTCTGATGCCATGAGCGTGCTGCGCTTGATGGTAAGTACGGCTAAGCACTATGCAATAGTTCCGCGCCACGGTGAGACCGGCAATGCGCTGACCGAGATCAAGACCTTCAGCTCACGTCATTGGAGAGAACATTTCACAAACCAACTTTTCACCGTCGACGAGGCCACGGCTGTCGGGCTTTTCTACACAGGCCATATGGTGCTTGGCCCACGTCTCTCGTTGAAATCCAGGCAGAAAGCGTCCAAGTGGCTCGGCAGCGCCTGCGTAATCTACGTGGTCCGGCCTGCCTAGGCGTTCAGGTATCGCTCTTGTGAGCCGTTCAAACATCGTTCGACTGGCACTGCGCGTGATGTCCTGCGATGTCATATGGGCGATTCATCGTGTGCGAGTGGCTCTGGGGTTGCGGGGGCCAGTGCCTCGCCCGGAGCCTTTGTCGTCACAAGTCGGAGCATCTGCCTGTCTGAATGGAAAGGTGGTTGGTCTGCAGGGGCCGATAAAAGTCCTTGCGTTTTCTCATAACCTTGACTTTGAGGGGGCCTCAATCAGTTTGAACGAGCTGGTTGTGGGGCTATTTCATCAGGGAGTGATTACTCCTGAGGTAGTCGCTTTTGAGGATGGGCCATTGCGGGGTAAATATGCGTCGCACGGGATCGCTGTACAGGTCGTCCCCGGTATATTGCATAAAGTTTCAACGCTTACGCGCTTGAGCGTCGAGGTAGATCGTCTTGCCTTACGCATTCAGGAGGCCGGAGTTGGGCTGGTCTGGGTCAATACGCTGCTGAATTTTCCGGCGGTCTTGGCGGCAGAACAGGCCGGTGTGCCGTCGGTCTGGATCCTTCGCGAAAGTGAACAGTGGGATCGATATTTCTGCTTTCTGCCTGATCCGGTTGCACAGCGTGCGATTGCTGCCATTGGGTTGCCGAGAAAAGTTGTCTTCGTTGCGCATGCCACCCGAAAGGTTTGGGAGCCGTTCGACACGCGACAGAGCTTTACTGTGATCCACAACGGAATCAATCTCGACCGGTTTTCTGTTCGGAACGATGCGGCTGAGCGTGTACGCTGTCGTGATGCCTTAGGTTTGAAGCCGGACTCCATCGCAATTCTCTCCGTGGGCACGTTATGTGACAGGAAAGGCCAAAGGGATTTGGTGGAAGCTTTTAGTATGCTGCCCGATGCCCTTTCGCGTCGCATTCAGATACTGCTTGTCGGTGATGGCCGTGGCGCCTACGCGGCTGCTCTCAAAAAGAGATGCCATGCGCTCCCTGCTCCATCGAGAGATAAGATACGGATTATCCCGCCGACTGAGTTGATCGCCGAGTTTTATGCGGCTGCCGATCTCTTTGTCCTGAGTTCAAAAGTAGAGAGCTTTCCGCGAGTCACGCTTGAGGCGATGGCTTTTGGCCTTCCCATTATCACGACGCCTGTATTCGGCGTGCGTGAGCAAGTGGTTGAAGGGGAGAACGCGTTGTTTTACCCCCCCGGTGATAGCCGGTTGCTGGCAAGACAGATTGAGTATTTGGTGTGCGACGATGCCCGTCGGCTCCGGATGGCCACACGTTCACGAGAACGCATGTCGCAGATGACGACATTTGATGAGATGGTTGCTGCCTACGGCGGTATTAGCCGGGAGGCCATCGGATGCATGTCCCGTTAATTGCCACAGCAAGGCTAAGACCAAGACAATGGCCGTTGCTTTCTCGATGTGGATGCTCATGCAAGAGGTGGTGATCGGTAAAGTAGAAGATGTGGCCTAAGGTAACCGTCGCCATTGTCAACTGGAACGGGCAGCCCTTTCTTGATCGTTGCCTATCAGCATTGCAGGCGCAGACGGTCACGCCGCATGAGATTATTCTGGTTGATAATGCGAGCTCCGATGCGTCGCTCGATATCGTTCGGCGTTATCCATCCGTGTGTATGTTGGAGCTGAACGAGAATCTTGGCTTCGCACGAGGCAACAATGTGGCAATTCAGGCCGCCGCCGCAGAGTCCGAATGGATTGCCTTGCTGAATCCGGATGCCTTTCCCGAGCCACATTGGCTGGAGGCGTTATTATCGGCGGCGCGGGAGAATCCTGAATTCGATGTCTTCGGAAGCAAGCTGGTGAATGCCACTGATCTTTCTCTATTGGACGGGGCAGGTGATGCGTATCATATCAGTGGGCTGGTGTGGCGCGCGGCGCATGGCGCACCGGCGGATACCCTTTCAGTCCAGGCGTCCGAGGTATTTTCAGCCTGTGCTGCCGCGGCGCTCTATCGGCGGAGCGCGTTGCTTGAGGTCGGCGGTTTTGATGAAGATTATTTCTGCTATGTGGAAGACGTGGACATGGGGTTTCGGTTACGGCTGACCGGTTACCGCTGTCTGTTTGTGCCTGCGTCCGTGGTTCAGCATGTCGGCTCTGGTACAACGGGCGGGCAGCATAGCACGTTTGCCCTCTATCATGGACATCGCAATGTGGTGTGGACTTTCGTGAAGGATATGCCGGGAGTATTGTTCTGGCTGTTGTTGCCGCTGCATGTATTGCTGAATGTGGCGAGCATCCTTTGGTTTGCGTTGCAGGGACGGGGCCGGGTGATCCTGCGATCCAAGCGCGATGCCTTGTTCGGTTTGCCGAAGATGTGGCGCAAGCGGCAAGCGATTCAATCGACTCGTATTGCGACAGTGAGTGAGATTTGGCGGTTGATGGATAAGCACGTCGTTCCAGTAAGGTAATCCAATCCCACAGTTCTCCACTTGTCCTGCCGTGGTCGTTCCTACTCCCTTCTGGTCGGTCTTGAGTGTATCGCACCTCGCCAGAACATTCCCGTCTCGGAATTCATGGTTCTGTTGGGCCTAGCCCGTCTTTACCCGAAGACTAGGGCCTCCACTAGTTGACTTGCGCGGTAGACCGGGCCTAGGCTCGAACCTTGGGCCAAGGCTTAACTGAATTTCGCTAAGTAATGAAATGTTGACGACGGCTTCAGCACGGCAATTGACCTCATCACCACCCTGTCGCTCGAGCAATCTTGAGGTCTGTCCTTTATCCAAGACAGTCTCGCTGATCATCGTGAATTACAATGCATGCGAATGCATTGTCGCCTGTGTCTCGTCCGCCTTAAGCCAGGTCGACGAAGTGATCGTGGTCGATAATGCCTCAAGCGACGACAGTTTGGCGCAACTTGAGGCGGCCTTTCCCTATGACTCGAAGGTGCAGATTATTCGAAATTACCGGAATCTTGGGTTTGCGGCGGCCTGCAATATCGGAGCCGAGGCCTCCACCGGCAGTTGTCTGTTTTTTCTTAATCCTGATTGTGTACTGACGCCTGATTCCGTGAGTCACCTGTTGCGGGTGCTGGATGATTGCACGGATGTGGGAATGGCGGGTGGTCTGCTCGTCAATCCGGATGGCACCGAACAAGCGGGTGGAAGGCGGGCCATTCCGACACCATGGCGATCGTTTGTGCGGGCATTCGGTCTGTCGCGTTTTGCAAATCGATGGCCGAGGCTGTTTTTTGATTTTCACTTACACACGCAGCCGTTGCCGGCTCATCCTATCGAGGTCGAGGCGATTTCCGGCGCGTGCATGTTGATCCGGCGCGCCGCAATGCAAGATGTCGGGCATTGGGACGAGGGGTACTTTTTGCATTGTGAGGATCTGGATTTTTCCATGACCTTGCGGCGCAAGGGCTGGAAAATTATGTTCGTGCCTGACGCGAGAGTCGTTCATTACAAAGGAAGCTGCAGCCGCGCTCGTCCGATCTTTGTCGAATGGCATAAGCACTGCGGAATGATGCGATTTTATCGCAAGTTTTTCCAGCATCAGTATCCAGGCCCCTTGATGTGGCTGGTGGCGCTGGGCATCTGGCTACGGTTTGGATTGGTCGCGACCTATCACTCAGCATTGCGCATTCTGCGATAGCTCCGGATTTCAGTGTGGATCAACGGGTGAAGACCGGCTTACTGGGGGCAAACAGTCTGGTCGGCGAATGCGTGATCTCTCGGCTGAGAAACGACGGACGTCACACCGTGGCGTTCTCCAGGCACCCATCCGGTGGCGAACCTGAACCGGGAGTGACCTGGTTGCAGCTTCCCGCGTCTTTACCCGCTCACCCCGATGTTCCCTCAATCACGCATTGGTTGTGTGTGGCTCCTATCTGGGTGTTGCCTCAGTACTTTGGAATGATCGAAATCTCCGCCGCGCGTCGAGTGGTGGCCTTGTCTTCAACCAGCCTGTTCGTCAAGAAGGATTCGTCCGATCACGGCGAGCGGCATCTTGCACAGCGTCTGGCCGAGGGAGAGAGGGCGTTCCGCACCTGGGCGGAGACGCAAGGAGTGGAATGGGTCATTTTGCGTCCCACGTTGATCTATGGACGTGGGCGGGACAAGAATCTGACGGAGATTACCCGGTTTGTACGCAGATGGGGATTTTTCCCCCTGTTGGGAGAAGCCGAAGGCTTGCGTGCGCCTGTGCATGCGGAGGATGTCGCTGCGGCATGTGTGTCGGCCCTGACTTCGCCTGCCGCGGTCAACCGGACCTATAATCTTTCCGGGGGGGAAACGATGTCTTACAGGGAGATGGTGAGCCGCGTCTTTTCCCTAGTCGGCAAAGTGCCGTATCTCGTCACGATACCGCGCTCGCTGTTCCGGCCGGCGGTGGCAGCAGCTCGCTTGGTGCCACGGTATAGACATTGGACGGTGGAGATGGCGGAGCGCATGAACCGTGATCTAGTATTTGACCATGCCGATGCCGTGCGAGATCTCGGCTTTGCGCCGCGACCCTTTCGAGTGTTGCGAGAGGACTTGCCAAGATGAATGTTCCGGTTGTGGTTGTGCTGGAACGTACTTCAAGGATTGAGCGAATAGTCGACGGACGACTTCTCTACGATTCTTGACCGGTGGGTCGTGTTTTTATTTTGCGATGCCCTGCCTGTCGGGTATGATAGGTTTTCATCGACACTCATTGAGGTAGCCTCTTAGCCTTGGCGATTAAGCCCACAACACGAAGCTCCGTAAGTCGGCGGCCGTCTCGGATTCTACTCAAAGGGATCCGGTTGTTCGCCACGGATGTGGACGGAGTGCTCACCGATGCCGGCATGTACTATTCCGAGTCGGGCGATGAATGGAAAAAGTTCAATACCCGAGATGGAATGGGGATCAAACTGCTGCAAAAGGCCGGTCTCATCACGGCGATTGTGACGCAGGAGCGAACCAGGTTGGTCGCTCGCCGAGCGGAAAAACTCGCCATTCCGGAACTTCATCAAGGAGTGATGGACAAGTTGTCGGTGATCCGAGACATGGCCATGCGACATGACATCTCACTGAGGCAAGTCGCGTACATCGGCGATGACGTCAACGACATCGAGGCCTTGAAGGCAGTGGGATTGTCGGCGGCCCCGGCGGATGGTCTTCCGCAAGTCTTGAAGGTCGTGGACTATGTGTGTCGGCAGAAGGGTGGGGAGGGTGCGGTGAGAGAACTCGCAGAGATGTTACTGGAGGTGCGGCAACCTCGGTTACGGTAACCGTTACTCGTTCAACGTTACCTGAGCAGATGGGCTACATGTATGGCGCTTCACGCTTCACGTATCACGAATAACGATCTGAGTTCTCATCTGTATCCGGTGATCATGGCGGGAGGGAGCGGGACCAGATTTTGGCCCTTGAGCCGTCATCTGTTTCCCAAGCAGCTCTTGCGGATCGGCGGCGAGCATACGTTGATTCAGCAGACCATGCGGCGCGTCCTCGGCTGTGGCCAGGCTGCCAATGTGCTGATTTCGACCAACGCGGCGCAAGCTGATCTCATTCGAACGCAACTGATTGACTGGAAAGAGGACCTCGCGAACGGATTTCTCCTCGAGCCCGAAGGGCGCAATACGGCCCCCGCGATCGCGCTCGCGGCGCTTGAAGTGTCGGCGCGCGATCCGAATGGACTGATGCTGGTGGTTCCCGCCGATCATGTGGTGACGGGGCAGCGTGACTTTGAGGCGGCCGTCCGATTGGCCGCGCAGTTGGCGATGGAGGGTTACTTGGTCACGTTCGGAATCAACCCGATCCGCCCGGAAACCGGGTATGGGTATATCAAACCGAAAGACAACGCTCTGCTGGGGACACGGGGGAAATTGCGGGGGTATCGCGTTCAAAAATTCGTGGAGAAGCCCAACGCGACGAAGGCGGCCCGGTACCTAAAGGCGGGTGACTATTTTTGGAACAGCGGCATGTTTGTCTGGCGCGCTGAAACGATTTTGCAGGAAATCGGTCTTCACCAGCCGGCGATTGCGGCTTCGATGGATCAGATCAGGAAACTCAAAATGGAAGGCGCCTCCAAACAGTCGATCGACGATATCTATCGCCAAATCAAACCGGTCTCAATCGACAGCGGTGTGATGGAGCAGTCGTCGAAGGCGGCGGTGGTGCCGGTGACGTTTAAATGGTCCGATGTCGGAAGTTGGGGCAGTCTGGACGAAGTCGCGGAGAAGAATGAGGCCGGGAATGTCGTGACCGGGCGAGTGATCGACATCGAGAGCAAGCACACGATTGTCTATGCGGACCGGCGTGTGGTTGCCACGATCGGGTTGCAGGATATGGTGGTGGTGGATACTCCTGATGCGACGTTGGTGTGTCCGAAATCTCGGGCGCAGGACGTAAGGCAGATCGTCGATATTCTGAAGCGGCAGCAAGCGCCTGAGCATTTGGAACACCTGACGGTTCAGCGACCGTGGGGGTCGTACACTGTGTTGGAAGAGGGGGCTGGGTTCAAAGTGAAACGTGTCACGGTGAACCCCGGGGGCCGGCTCTCCCTCCAGATGCATCACCAGCGGAGCGAACATTGGGTGGTGATTGCCGGCATCGCGCGTGTGACGCGAGGTCAGGAGGTTTTCGATTTAAAGGTCGGAGAAAGCACCGCCATTCCGGCGAGAACCAAACATCGATTGGAGAACCCAGGGCGGGAGATCGCGCACATCATCGAAGTGCAGAACGGACCGTATCTCGGTGAGGATGATATTGTGCGGTTTAAGGATGATTACGGAAGGGGCGTAAAGCGTTAAGCGTGAAACGCAAAACGTCATACGTATCATGAAGAGCAAGGACGTCATCCGGGAGGTGACGCGTAACGTCCAACGATGCACGAATAACGAGGAACCATGGGTTTGTTTCGCGAATACGATCTGAGAGGAATTGTCGGCAGCGAATTGACCGAGGATCTGGCTGAGCGGGTGGGCCGTGCCTACGCCACCTACGGCCTGAAGCGTGGAGTGAAGACGATCAGCCTGGGGCGTGACGGGCGGCTCAGTTCGCCGGCTTTGCACAAGGCGCTGCTCAAGGGACTGCTCGCGGGTGGGCTCGATGTCATCGATATCGGTGTCTGTACATCGCCGTTAGTCTACTTCTCATTGTTCACCCTGCCGGTCGGTGGCGGCATCATGATTACCGGAAGCCACAATGCGGCGGAGTATAACGGCTTTAAGGTCTGTGTCGGTAAATCCGCCATTCATGGAGATGAAATTCAGGAACTTCGAAGGGTGATGGAAGCAGGGATATTTGTATCGGGGAACGGCCGTCTCTCCGAGCATCCGATTATTCCCGACTATCTGGCGTACCTCCGGAAAAGCTTCTCTCATGTCCGCGCAAACCGGCTGCATGTCGTGATCGACAGCGGGAACGGCGCGGCGTCCCTCGTTGCCAAACAAGCGCTCGAGTCGTTGGGATGTCGGGTGACGGGGTTGCATTGCGACCTCGATGGGCGCTTTCCCAACCATCATCCGGATCCGACGGTTCTTGAGAACCTCTCCGATCTCATGCAATCGGTGAAGGATCACGGGGCCGATGTAGGAATCGGGTATGATGGGGATGCGGACCGAATCGGGGCGGTTGATGAGCAGGGCGAGGTGCTGTGGGGCGACCGTCTGTTGGTCATCTACTCGCGTGACATCTTGTCCGTGCAACCCGGCAGCACGATCATTTCCGAAGTCAAGGCGTCACAGAGCCTCTATGATGACATTGCCAAGCGAGGCGGGCGTGGGATCATGTGGAAGACCGGTCATTCGCTGATCAAGGCAAAGATGAAAGAGGAGTCGGCGGTATTGGCCGGTGAAATGTCCGGACACATGTTTTTCGCGGATCGGTATTTCGGGTACGACGACGCGGTGTACGCGTCTTGCCGCCTCGTTGAAATCCTGGCGAAGACCCAACGTCCGCTTTCAACGCTCGTTGCGGACTTGCCCACAACGGTGGTGACGCCGGAGATCCGGGTGGATCTTCCTGATACAGTCAAATTCAATGTCGTGGAGCGGATTCGCCTGAGATTCTCGGAGTATTTGCGGAGCAAACAAGGCCTCGGGCCGAGCCGGCTGATGCTTCGGGACCTCATCACGATCGATGGTGTCCGCGGAGTATTCGATGATGGATGGGGGCTTATCCGGGCCTCCAACACCCAACCGGCCTTGGTGCTCAGATTTGAGGCGACATCCTCTGCACAGCTGAGCGTTATTCGGGCGATCGTCGAGGGGGAACTCGCGGATGCCAAACGAGCGGTCGGGTGTTGATGTCTGCCACGGCCTGGCCTGATCGAATTCCCGATGTTTCCAGAATGTGCCGCTATGCCAAGATTGTGGCCGTCTGTCTGCTTCTGTTCCTGCCTGTCGGTTCAATTGAAGCTCACGCGCAAGGTGAACTGAAACGTCCTTTTCAGATCGGCGAACGGCTGACGTATGAGGTGTCCTGGCTCAACATGACAGCCGCAATTGCCGTGATGGAAGTGGCTCAGATGGAGGGACAGAACGATCGACCGGTTGCCAAGTTGGTGGGGACGGCGCGCTCGACGCCGATCATCACGAAGTTCTTTCCGGTGGATAATCGAGTCGAGTCGGAGTTGGATTTGGAGACCCTGGCTCCGGACCACATGACCTTTCGTCGGCGCGAAGGGCGAAAGAAGGAAGATATCGAGTATGTCTTCCATCAAAAAGAAGGCACGGTCACGGCTGTCAGGGGAGGGGCGACGGAGTCGCTCCCTATCCAAGCCGGGACACAGGATATCATTTCATGCTTGTACTATACGCGGATGGTCTTGCCGCCGAATCCCGGGGCCTCAGTGAAAATGAATGTGTATCACGATAAGAAAAATCGGCCGGTCGAGGTTCTTGTCGAGGCGATCGAGACCATTGAAGGCGCATGGGGAATCGCGGAGACGGTCCGGGTGCTGGTGATCATGCCGTTCCATGGGTTGTTCATGAATCAGGGCAACATCCGCGTTTGGGTCACCAATGATGATCGGAAGACTCCGCTCCGGATGAAGGCGAAGGTTGTGCTGGGATCAATCGTCGCGGATCTGGTCGACGGCTTGCCGGAAATCAGCTCAGTCCGGCAAGAGTATTGAACATCGATTGTTGTTCGCACGGGTCAAACCCGCTATACTGAGCGTCGTCATGCGAGAATTTCCCCTTACGTTAAGCCGTTTTATCATTCAGAATCAGGCCTCGCATCAAGCTGCGACGGAGGAATTCTCCGGGTTATTGACCCAGATTGGTTTGGTCGGCAAGCTCATTTCGCAAGATCTTCGGCGTGCCGGATTGATCAACATTCTTGGAACGACCGGCGATACGAATGTGCAGGGAGAAACGGTCAAGAAACTGGACGCCATCGCGAACGACGACTTCGTCAAAGTCTTTCAACATAGCGGCTATGTCTGCGCCTTGGCTTCGGAAGAAATGGAAAAACCGATCTCGCTTCCAGGCAATTGGCCGCACGGTAAGTACATGCTGCTCTTCGATCCGCTCGATGGTTCCTCTAACACGGACAACAATATGCCGCTGGGAGCCATTTTTTCCGTGCTCAAGTATGACCGAACCGATCGGTTGCCCACTGACGGGGAAATGGTCCGCCGGGGGACGGAGCAGGTCGCGGCCGGTTATCTGTTGTACGGATCGAGTACCATGCTGGTGTATACCGTCGGGCACGGCGTGTATGGATTTACGCTCGAACCCGACATCGGGGAATATCTCCTGTCGCACGAGCGGATCAGGATTCCGGAAAAGGGCAGGGTCTACGCCGCCAATGAAGGGAACTACCACAAGTGGTCGGCGGGAACGAAGAAGTATATGGACTCGCTCAAAGTGAGCGACAAGGCGACCGGTCGCCCGTACAGCGCTCGGTATTCCGGCTGTTTGGTGGCCGACGTGCATCGCCTGTTGCTCGGAGGCGGGATCTATCTCTATCCGGGGGAACTCGATAAACCGGAAGGGAAACTGCGATTGCTCTATGAGGCGAATCCACTGGCATTTGTCGTCGAACAGGCCGGCGGGAAAGCCACGACGGGGACATCGAGAATTTTAGAAGTGGAGCCGAAGAAATTGCATCAGCGCGTGCCGTTGATCATCGGGAGTCGCCGCGACGTCGAGCAAGCGGAGGCGTACATTCAAGGGAACGCCTAGATGCTCATGTATGTGGTATGGTGATGTTGTTGGGAGGGGAGCTATGAGAGACCGGGTTCAGGAAATTCTGAGTTGGTACGGGAGCGATAATGCGGGAACCAAGACCAACATCGCGCGATTGCTGCGGGCCGGTAAGTTGGCAGGGACCGGCAAGTTAGTCATTCTGCCGGTCGATCAGGGATTCGAACATGGGCCGGCGAGGAGTTTTGCGCCGAATCCACCCGGCTACAATCCCCATTATCACTTTCAACTCGCGATCGATGCCGGATGTAATGCCTATGCCGCCCCGCTAGGGTTTCTGGAAGCCGGAGCCGGCGAGTTCGCCGGGCAGATCCCCCTCATCCTGAAGTTGAACAATCACGACGTGTTGCATGACGAGAAGGATCCGTTGCCGTCGGTGACCGGTAGTGTGAGGGATGCCCTTCGGCTGGGTTGCTCCGCCGTCGGGTTCACGATCTATCCCGGTTCTTCCCATTGCAATGCCATGTATGAGCAATTGCAAATGATCGCCGAGGAAGCGAAAGACAGTGGCCTGGCCGTGGTCGTATGGTCCTATCCTCGCGGATCGGTGTTGAGCAAAGAAGGTGAGACGGCCATTGATGTGGTCGCGTATGCGGCGCAAATTGCGGCGCAGTTGGGCGCGCACATCATCAAGGTCAAATTGCCGAGCGCGCATTTGGAGCAGGCTGCCGCCAAGAAGGTGTATGAATCGACGCAAATTCCGATCAAGACGCTGGCGGAGCGGGTGAAGCACGTCGTCCAGAGTTCATTCGACGGCCGGCGGATCGTCATCTTTTCCGGCGGGGCCAAGAGCGAGGACGCGAACGTATTCGAAGAAGCTCGGGCCATTCGAGACGGCGGTGGCTTCGGTTCCATCATCGGTCGAAACTCATTCCAGCGGCCGAAGGCGGAGGCCGTCAAGTTTCTCCGCACCATCATGGGAATTTATGCCGGCGAGATCCAGTAGTCACCGGCTGAACGCATAGAAGAGCGATCGCCACGATGAATCAGGTCGATTTTGAAAAGAAACCGCCTCAAGGAACCAGGAGCTGGCTTGTTGCCGCAAGCTTATTGACGGTCGGGATCATCATCGGGCTTGTGATAGCGTCAGACCTCGGCTGGTTGCCGACGGGATATGCGGTCCCCGATTCCGCTTCGGTGGCTCCGCCTGCTCCCAGCGCCAGACCGGTCTCGACCGCTCCCCAGCCCGTCCTCAGCGGGAGCAATCAAACGTTCGTGGATATTGCCAAGTCGGTGAAACCGGCAGTGGTGAATATTTATGCGACGAAAAGCGGACGTTCGGAAGGGTCCGGCACGGCGCCGCTGGATGACCCCTTGTTTAGAAAATTTTTCGGCGACGAGTTTTTCCGGAAGTTTGAACACCCGAAAGAACGAAAAGAACGGGGTTTGGGGTCCGGTGTGATCGTCGAATCGAACGGACTCATCATCACCAATAACCATGTGGTCGGCAAGGCGGATGAAATTCGTGTCACGCTGTCCGACAAGCGCGAATTCAAGGCGAAGCTGATCGGCACCGATCCGAAGACCGATGTGGCCGTCGTGAAGATCGACGCGACGGGGCTTCCGACCGTCGCCTGGGCCGATTCGGACAAACTGGAAGTCGGGGAGTTTGTCCTGGCCGTCGGGAATCCGTTCGGACTGACACAGACCGTCACCTTGGGGATTGTCAGCGCCCTTGGGCGAGCGGCCGGCATCGCCGAGTACGAAGATTTCATCCAGACGGATGCAGCCATCAATCCCGGGAACTCCGGTGGGGCCTTGGTCAACGTGCGGGGAGAGCTGGTGGGCATCAACACCGCGATATTCAGTCAGAGCGGCGGCAACATGGGGATCGGTTTCGCCGTTCCGAGCAATATGGCTCAATCCATTATGGGCCAACTCGTACAGACCGGAAAAGTCGTTCGTGGGTGGCTTGGGGTCTCCATTCAGGAGCTGACACCGGAGTTGGCCTCTCAATTCGGGATTACGGAGACCAAGGGTGTGCTCGTCAGCGATGTGATGGACGACAGCCCGGCGAAAAAAGCGGGATTCGAGCGAGCCGATGTGATCGTGGAGTATGACGGCAAGCCGATGGATTCGCCGACGCACTTGCGCAACGCTGTGGCTCAGACTCCGGTCGGAAAGAAAGTGGCGGTGAAACTTATTCGAGACAAGAAACCGAAAATCATCGATCTCACCATCGTTGAGCAGCCTAAGTCGATGTCACAAACCGGCGAGGACGATGGAGGGGATTCAGCGATGCCGACGGGAATACTCTCCAGCCTCGATGTGCGAGATCTCACGGAAGAATTAGCGGGCCGGTATGGGCTCAAATCCAGCGAACGGGGCGTGGTGATTGTTCGGGTCAAGCCCGGCAGTACGGCCGAAGAATTGGGTGTTCGGGAGGGCGATATCGTCCTTGAAGTGAATCGTCAAGCGGTGACGTCGGTCAAGGTGTTTGAGCGGATCGCCGGCAAGTTGCCGAAGGATCAAGCGGTCTTGCTCTTGCTGAAACGGCAAGGGCGGACGATCTACCTCACGCTTCGTCCTTAGCTACATTAGTTAGAACCCTTCTGCAGCCGGCCAACGGTTTCATGTTCAGGTTTGTGGTCAGTCCCCAGCTTGAAACGTTGAACGTGAACCTGGAACTTAGGAACGAGCCGTCATGAATAGGGTTAAGCTCGACACGATGGGAAAGGTAGCTTAGTTTCTGCTCGTGAACACTCGCACTGTCGCCCTCGTCCCTGCCGCCGGACGGGGCCTTCGCATGGGCGGCGCGGTTCCCAAACAATTTCTCGCCCTCGGCGGTCAACCGCTCGTGCTCCATTCGCTGCGTGTGCTTCAAGCCTCTTCCATCATCAATGAAATCATCCTAGCGGTTCCCCAGAACGAGATGGACTATTGCCTCCAAGAAGTCGTGGCGAAGCATCACTTTACCAAAGTGACAAAAGTGGTGCCGGGAGGACATGAGCGGCAAGACTCCGTCCGGCATGCGCTTGAGGCTGTCCATGCCGACGTCGATGTAGTGTTGGTGCATGATGCGGTTCGTCCGTTTCTCACAGAGCAGATGGTGGAAGGGGTGGTGAAGGCGGCACGGGCTAAGGGAGCGGCGATCATCGCCCTACCCATGAAGGATACCGTCAAGCAAGTGGGGGCCGACCATGTCATCGAGCGCACGATTGATCGGCAGTCATTGTGGCTGGCGCAGACCCCGCAAGCCTTCCGTCGCGACTGGTTGCTGGCCGCCCATAGGAAGGCCCATGCGGAAGGGATTCGCGCCACTGACGATGCCTATCTTCTCGAATGGGCCGGACATCCTGTGTCCGTCGTCGAGGGAAGCGGCGAAAATATCAAGGTGACGAGGCCTGAAGACATGGTGATCGGCGAAGCGATTTTAGCGGCGCGATCAAAGAGCGGTCAGTAGTCATTGGTCATCCGTCACTGGAAATACACAAGACCGAACCGTTGACGAGCGGCTATTGACCAAGCACGAAAGGAACATTATGCGTATCGGTTATGGCTACGATGTCCATCCGCTTGGGCCGGACCGTAAATTGATCTTGGGAGGAATTGAGGTTCCACACACCAAGGGATTGCTCGGCCATTCCGATTCCGACGTCCTTGTCCATGCGGTGTGCGATGCCTTATTGGGGGCGATGGGGGAGGGCGATCTCGGCCGGCACTATCCAAGCTCCGACCCCAAGTACAAGGGGATCTCCAGCTTGAAACTATTGGAAGATGTGATGGAAAAGCTGAGCGCGAAGAGGTATCGGGTGGGCAACATCGATACCGTGATAGTGGCCCAAGCTCCTCGGCTTGGCCCATATCTTCCGGCAATGCAGAAGAAAATAGCGGAGACAGCCCGGATCGATCCCGGCCTGGTCAATGTCAAGGTGAAGAGCGGAGAGGGACTGGATGCGGTGGGACATGAAGAGGCAATGATCGCGCATGCGGTGTGTGTGATCGAACCAGTCTGAAGGTTTTGGAGTTCGCAAGCGACAAACGTATGGTCGATCTTGACGACCGATTACAGGACCTGATGAACGCCGGCAGAGTTTTATCTTCCCGCGTCCGTCCGTTCCAACTTGCTGGCCGGCATGTTTGACATCATCAAACAGGATTTACGAGCCGTCTTCGATCGAGATCCAGCGGCCACGAGCAAGCTGGAAGTGATCCTGACGTATGCCGGTTTCCATGCGCTGCTGGCCTATCGCATCGCGCACTGGCTCAAGGCCAATAATGTTCCGATCCTGCCGCGGATTATTTCTCAGTTGGCCCGGTGGGTAACGGGTGTGGAGATCCATCCTTCCGCCAAGATCGGAACGGGCTTTTTCATCGACCATGGGATGGGAGTGGTGATCGGGGAAACGGCGGAAATCGGTGATTATGTGACGCTCTTTCAGGGCGTGACGTTGGGAGGGACAGGCAAGGAACGTGGGAAACGGCATCCAACGTTGGGCAACCATGTGGTGGTTGGGGCCGGGGCCAAGATCTTGGGGGGAATTACGATCGGGGACAACGTCAAGATTGGGGCCAATTCCGTCGTGTTGAAGAATGTTCCCCCCAATTCGACGGTAATCGGTGTCCCTGGTCGTGTGATCAAATCCCTGGGCGAACGGCTGCCGGATGCGACGATGGACCAGGTCGATTTGCCGGACCCCATCAGCGATCGCTTCATCGCGTTGGAGCAGGAATTGATCGAACTCCGCAAGAAAGTCGACGACCAGAGCGCCTGACCGGGCAACTATCCCGATTGGTGCCCTTCCTATTTCCGTGGCGTACCGACTGCGGTGTAGGCGTCCATCCCCGGCGCAGCTCACGCCGAACCGGGGATGGCACGTTGTTAATTCGAGAGACACTCGCTCATGAATTGCTTCCGCTCATCACCCTTCAGCTTCTTCTCGCCCGCCTCTTTATTGCACGTCTTCATCTTATTCTGCTGAGAGTCCTTCCCGCCCCCGTCTTTCTCCGGCTTGGCGGAGAGACAGTCCTTCATAAACTCCTTCCGCTCGTCTCCCTTTCCTTCACCAAACCCCTTCGCGTTCGCCCGCTCGTTGCAGGCCTTCATCTTGTTCTGCTGTTGAGGTGCGGCGACGGCGTATGGGGTCGCTCCAAGGCTAAGCACAAACAGCGTCACGGTGAGAGCACGGATTGCGGTCCGCATGCGGAATCTCCTTTGATTATGAGTGAGTTGCAAACCCAGTTCCATCATAGCGAAACAACGGATGGTTGTCTCTAGAATTGAAATGGAAAAGCCGCCCCAAGGTTGTCTTTGTCGGGACGGAACAGGCTCAGTCCAACCATTCTTTTCAACCTTCCGCTGTGCGTGTTCCTTTCTCGTGTTATCCGGCGCTTCTTGTGTTGTACGTTAAACGGTTCTCGAAGGCAGGAAGATTTCTTCGGGGGAATAGGGTATTCTCTGCGGCGAATGAGCGCACCGCATGGGCATCTGTTTCGAACCGTGTCGGCGAGAACCAGGAGAAGATTCCATGAGTTCTACACCACCCCTCACATCATCGAGCCAATTTAGGAAGCTCCTCTTGTCGGAGCAGTTGGAATTCATCTGCGAAGCGCATAACGGTCTCAGCGCGAAGATCGTTCAAGAAGCCGGCTTTCGAGGCATTTGGGCCAGCGGCCTGTCTATCTCGGCCCAATTCGGTGTCCGTGACAACAACGAAGCCAGCTGGACTCAAGTTCTGGAGAATCTGGAATTCATGTCCGATGCGGCCACGATTCCCATTCTTCTCGACGGTGATACGGGATACGGCAACTTCAATAACATGCAGCGTCTGGTCCGCAAGCTTGAGCAGCGTCGCATTGCGGCGGTTTGCATCGAAGACAAGCTGTTCCCCAAGACGAATAGTTTCATCAAGGGGGACGCTCAGCCCATGGCGGACATGCAAGAGTTTTGCGGCAAGATCAAAGCCGGGAAAGATGCTCAAACCGATCCTGACTTTTGCATTATCGCGAGAGTGGAAGCCTTCATTTGCGGGTGGGGATTGGCGGAAGCTCTCCGCCGAGCCGAGGCGTATCGTCAGGCAGGCGCGGACGGCATCCTCATTCATAGCGCCTTGTCGGTGCCGGATGAGATCCTAGCGTTCAAGCAGGAATGGGGAAACCGATGTCCCGTTGTGATCGTTCCGACCAAATATTACGCCACGCCGACCGATGTGTTTCGGCAGCATGGATTTGCGATGGTGATTTGGGCGAACCATATGCTGCGATCCGCCGTGACCGCGATGCAGAAAACCGCGCGGACATTAAAGGAGCAGGAGCACCTGCTCTCCATCGAAGACAAGGTCGCGCCGGTTTCTGAAATCTTCCGCCTACAAAATGCCGCAGAACTGCAAGATGCCGAAGATCGTTATCTTCCCAGAGGCGCCGAAAACACCCGCGCTATCGTATTGGCCGCCTCTCGTGGCGAAGAACTCCGGGAACTGACGGAACACCAGCCCAAGACGATGGTGAAAATACAGGGGACGCCGATTCTTGCCCACATCGTGGACGCCTATAATGCCGTGGGGATCAAGGATATCACGGTCGTCCGTGGTTATAAGAAGGAGGCGGTGACGCTGCCGAACCTGACCTATCTCGACAACGATGACTTTGCCGACACCGGCGAGCTCGACTCGCTGCATAAAGCCCTGCGCGCACAGAAGGGCCAGGCCAAAGATCTGATCATTTCCTACGGCGACGTGCTGTTCAATACGTACATCCCTGAGGCGCTCTGCCGGGAGAAAGAGGACTTCGTGATCTTCGTGGACAGCGATTGGCAGAACCAAAGCAGTTATGCGCGCCTGGGCGGCTTTGCGGAATGTTCCTTGCCGAATTCGAAGAAAGCCTTCAATGCCAGGATCTATCTCAAGCAATTAGGCAATACGGTGCCCAGGGAAAGCACCCATGGAGTCTGGATGGGTTTTCTCAAAGTCTCCGCCGCCGGAGCCGGTCAGTTGCAGGCCATTCTCGCGGCGATGATGGCTGATCCCGCCAATCGGAAAGCCGGCATCCCTCAGCTGTTGCAGGACTTGCTCAAGCGAAATCTCCCGATTCGCGTAGTTTACACGGTGGGGCATTGGCTCGATATCAATAGCCTCGATGATGTGGTTCAGGCCGGCAATTTTTGACCCTCCATGTTTGTGATGGCTCCATCGTAATCGACGCGCACTAAAAACAGTCCTTGCGGAGGAGCCGTCTTTCCGGCGGCGGAACGGTTGCGGGCATGCAGGATCGTCTTCAGGCTGTCAGGGGCGCGTTTGTTCAGGCCAACCTCCACGAGTGTTCCGACGATGGAGCGGATCATCTGTTTCAGGAACCGGTCGGCATAGGCTTCGATTCGCAGCCGATCGCTTTCTCGGAAGACCATGAATCGTTGGAGATGGCAGACGGGATCGTCGTTGTCGGTGGGTTGTGTCTGGAACGAAGAAAAATCGTGCGAGCCGATCAGCGCCAGCCCCGCAAGATTCATCGCCGCGTCGTCGAGCGGTTGATGGATATGCCAGCAGTAGTCACGCTCAACCGCCGGACGTTCCGGGCGGTTCAGAATACGGTATTCATACAGTTTGCCCTTGGCCGAATGTCTCGCGTGGAATGTGTCCGGCATGAGCGCGACTGATCGCACCACGATACTCTTTGGGAGATGGGCGTTCAGCGCCCTTGTCCATCCTCGCGGCGTCATGTCGCGGTCGATACGGAAACTCGCCACCTGTCCAAGCGCGTGCACTCCCGCATCGGTGCGTCCGGCCCCGATGACCGGGGCGTTGATCTGAGTGACGCCTGTGATGGCCGCTTCGACGGCTTCTTGAATCGTCGGCTGATCGGGCTGACGTTGCCAGCCGGCGTAGGCCGTGCCGTCATATTCGAGGGTCAGTTTGACGATGGGCATGAAGCGCGTGGACGGCGATGAGTGGAGCCCCACGGCTTGTCAGCCGGTGCCCTTATGGGTTCTTTCGGCGACACCTCGTAGGCGGGCGAGACGATCATCGGATGTCCGGTCGATTGTTGGTCAGAAATGAAACAATACCATGGTAGAGGGATTGAGCGACATCGCGGACGAACGCCGGTTTTCTGAGGAGATCTTCTTCGTCGGGGTTGGAAATGTAGGCGATCTCGGCCAGGATGCTGGGCATGCTCGTGAACCTCAAGACATAAAAGGGTGCCGTCTTGACGCCATGGTCGTTGACCACGTATGGGCCGTTCATTTGGGAGACCATGGCCTCTTTCGCGTTCCACGCGAGCTCCAGGGATTCCTCGATTTTCTTTGCCGTTAAGAGATCCGCCACGAGGTATTCCCATCCGACCCCGGTGTTGATGATGGGAGTGCCGTTCTCCCGCGCCGCGACCTCAAGCGCTCGCTGATCCTTGGCCTCACCGAAGTGATAGATTTCAATTCCTTTGACCAGGCGTGACGGGTGCGAGTTGACATGGATGGAGACGAAGAGATCGGCTTCGCTGCTGTTTGCAAACTTGGCCCGATCTTCCAACTCAATGAACACATCACGATCTCGGGTCATCAACACGCGCATGCCGGGCTGCTTGCTCAGAAGTTCACGAAGCTGGAGTCCTACCTTGAGGGTAATATCCTTCTCCTCGGTTTTTTGGAGCCCCCGTGCGCCCGGATCCTTCCCCCCATGGCCTGGATCGATCACAACGGTTGTGTATCCCTTGGCTCGCGATGTAACGGGTTGGGAGGAGGGGGGAGCCGGCCGCTGAGGGACTTCGCGTGGATCAAGCCGGTAAGGAGATGCTTGTGTGCCGTGCGGAGTCACGTCAATGACCAAGCGAGGCGGGTGGGAAAGCGTGAAGTGCTTATAGGTCCGGAACGACGTGATCGGAAGAGATACCGCGACAGCGTGCGAGGGCAGTTGAGAGACCATGAAGGGTGACGGGATGGTCCCATTCGTCGCCTTCGTTTGCGCGGTTTGGCTGAGCCAGGCGTTGGGAAGGGCGATGACCACACGACTCGGATTGGCCGCTCGCTGTTCCGTGACCGTGGTGTGACGATCGAGATCCAACACGAGTCTGGTCTTCTCCGGGCTTGTCATCACACGGAAATTGCGAACGGTTACGGGAGCAAGGGAAGTGGTCGTTCCTTTGACGCGGCTTTGTTCCGACGACCGCACCGGCAACGGATACTGATCATCGGAGGACCAGGCCCAGGCGGCTTGGATCATAAGCCCATATGCGGAGAGGAAGAGGATGGCAGTGAACGAGACGAGGGTGAGGGATTTGATTGAAAGCAGTCGAGGCTTTCGTCTATGCATGGGCCCTTTGTCGATACAAGACAATGGGAAACTATTCTCAGATGTCCGTCGCCTTGTCAAGAAATACACCAAGTCGGCTAGGCGGAATTCGGATTGACTGTCGGCTCACGACCAGGATAGCGTGCGATATGCCGACGCATCTCATCATTGACGGGTATAACGTGCTGGCCGGCGCCGGACGTTTTCCGACGGACCTCGAATCGGCCCGCGACGCGTTGCTGCATGAGTTGGCCGCCTATCGGCACCGGAAGAGCCATGTCATCACCGTCGTATTCGATGGCTGGCAACAGGGCCAGCCGTCCGAACGGCGGGAGCATCGAGCCGGAGTCCAGGTGATCTATTCAAAACGGGGTGAGCGGGCGGATCAAGTCATCCAACGCTTGGCGCGAGAGTACGGGACCGACTGCGCGGTCGTCAGTTCCGACCACGAGATCGTAAATGCGGCCAGAGCTCATGGGGCCTTGGTCATGACAGCGCGGGAATTTTCGGACAAGCTGCGCGTGTCATCGAGCATAGGCGGCGCCATGCCATATAAAGAACTCGATACAGGAGCCGATGTTCGCTCAACGCGGGGATCGGAGAAGAAGGGGAATCCTCGCAAACTGCCGAAATCCCAGCGACAACGCGCGCGCCGGCTCAAGCGATTTTGAACAGCTGCGTTGCATTGTCGGTCGTTCGTCTTTCAATCTCTTCCAACGAGAGTTCCGGATGAATAGCCGCGAGTTGCTTCGCCACCTGTGACACATACGCCGGTTCATTGCGTTTGCCTCGATAGGGAACAGGCGTCAGGTATGGGCAATCGGTTTCGATGAGCAGGCGATCCAACGGGGTATTCTTGGCGATCTCGCGTAGCGCCGCCGCGTTCTGAAACGTCAGGATTCCCGAAAACGACAGATGAAATCCCAAATCAAGGGCTTTCTTCGCCAGCCAAGCATCCCCGGAAAAGCAGTGAAAGACCCCGCCGATTTCAGACGCGTTCTCCTCCCTTAGAATGGCAACCGTATCTTCCTGCGCTTCTCTCGTGTGAATGATCACGGGTAGCGCGAGTTCGCGGGCGAGCTGAATCTGTTCGCGGAACCGGTCACGCTGTTCTTTTGGCGAGGAATGGTTGTAGTGGTAGTCGAGCCCGATTTCCCCATAGGCCACGACTCTGCCGCTCTTGGCCAAGCTGCGGAACTCATCATACCAGTCGTGCTGGATATGCTTGACCTCGTGTGGATGGACTCCGACGGAGGCGTACACAAAGGGATAGTGATCGGTGAGCGCGACGGCCGCTCGACTGGTCGTCAGATCACAGCCGATGGAGACGAACGCGTCGACTCCGGCTTCCCGCGCACGGGCGATGACCGCCTCCCGGTCGTCGTTGTAGCGCGCATCATCAAGATGTGTGTGGGTGTCGATCAACATCGAAGCACATCCTACCATGGAGTGATGTGGCGGCCGCTATGTCTTTTGTTGCGGCCTGCCATTGAGCGATTAACCGAGAGATCGGTGTTGCTTCGTGTTCGATCGAAGACAGATCACTGTTCCTGAGGCGATGAGCGGCAGAGGTGAAAAGTCACGAGACCGGCTTGGGGGTGAGGACCGTCGCAAGTTCGATCAGGAGACGCTCGGTTTCGTCCCAGCCGAGACAGGCGTCAGTAATAGAAACCCCATGCTGAAGGGCGACACCCTCCTTCCAGGCTTGTTTGCCGGGATTCAGGTTGCTTTCGAGCATGAAACCCATGATGGACTGGCGGCCCTCCCGAAATTGCTGCAAGACTTCGCGAGCTACAAATCCCTGGCGAGTGTGATCCTTCTTGGAATTGTCATGCGAACAGTCGATCATGATCGGGCGGGCGATCCCTTCTCCGGCGACCGCGGCCTCGGCTTTGATGACATCCTGTGCTTCGTAGTTCGTTCGTCCGCCTCCGCCGCGGAGCACGAGATGGCGATCAGGGTTGCCCATGGTCTTGATGATGGCAGTCTGGCCGTCGGCATTGATGCCGACGAAATTGTGCGGGGCGCGGGCGGACGTCATGGCGTTGATGGCGACCTGCAAACTGCCTTCCGTCCCATTCTTGAATCCAACGGGCATGGAGACCCCGCTGGCCATTTCACGATGGGTTTGGCTTTCCGTGGTGCGGGCCCCGATGGCCGCCCAACTGATGAGGTCGGCGACGTATTGAGGACTGATGGGATCGAGCAATTCCGTTCCGCAAGGAAGGCCTAATTGATTGATCCTGAGGAGAATCTCTCTCGCGAGTTCCATCCCTGCGGCGATGTCGCAGGTGCCGTCGAGACGCGGGTCGTTGATGAGTCCTTTCCATCCGATGGTGGTTCTCGGCTTTTCGAAGTAGGTTCGCATGACAATGAGGAAACGGTCACGCAAGGCATCGGCGATGGGCTTCAGTTTGCCGGCATATTCATAGGCGGCATCGGGGTCATGGATGGAGCACGGACCGACGATGACCAGGAGCCGGTCGCGGTCTTCTCCATGAAGAATGCGACGAATGGCTTCTCTGGTTTCCACGACGAGCGCCGCAGCCTGATCGGTAATCGGGAGTTTGGTCTTAATGGCGCGAGGAGAGGGGAGCGCTTTGATTTCAATGACGTGTTGATTGTCGATCGGCCTATTCATTGATGGTCACGTCCTTGAACGGTCTTAACCGCCTTAGTTTTGAAGGGGAGCTACTCTAACGAATTACGCCGGAAAAGTCCATACCGGTTGCTGATGGGGCTGGGTTGAGTCATCCGGCGACGGATTTCCACGGTTCTTGCAATTCTGACCACTGGTTGCCTATTCTACGGCCATGCTTCCGAGACGACGAAGAGCCCTCACGTCATTCCTCCGTTCAGGCATGGCGTTGGGGATGATCTACATCATCCTGGGGCTGGCCCCCTTCGCGGTAGCGCAGGATGTCCACCACGAGTTGGCCGCAGCCGATTCGGATGGTCATGAACATTCGGACACCGATATCTGTCAGTGGGTCCAGCATCACATTGCCGGATCAGTCGATCTCGATGTTCCACGGTTTGCCGTGTGCGATGTTGTCCGACCGCAAGAACTTCCCTCTGAATTTGTATTGCTATCGGCCGCGCCCTCTCTGCTCGGTCCTTCCCGCGCCCCTCCTCAAGTATAGCTGAGCCACCAGGCCAAGCAGTCAAGATGGTCGACGGACGTACGATCTCGGTACGCCTCGTCCATCTGTTCTCATTGATTACTTGTGGATTCGTGAGTGAGGAGGAGCCTGATGTTTGTGAAACCTGTATTGAATGCCACGTTTGTGACGATCGTGGTGGCGGTCGTTGGGGGAATGTTGTCGGTCAGTCAGGCGGCCGACAGCGAGCAAGCCAAGACGATCAAGGGAGTCGTGCAACAACAGGACCTTCGGCGTGTGCCGCAGGCCGCTATCGAGGTGAAGAATCAAGCAGGTGATCTGGTGTCATCCGGATTCTCGAACGATGCCGGCGAATTCAAAGTCGCCGTCCCCGAGAGCGGTACCTACTCCGTCAGCGCCGTGCAGGAGACCTATCGAAGCGAATATGTCGTATTGACGCTCGGCGAGGAGCCGGTGAATCCTGTCACCCTGACGCTCTCCAAGACCAAAGAGGTGTCGTTGGAGGTCGTTTCACCATTACCCCCCATCCAGACCAAGGCGTCCAGCGAGACCTATTCACTCAGCCGGAAGGAAATCGATATTCTTCCGCGAGGCAATAACAACGACTTACACGACGTGTTGCTGACGATCCCGGGCGCGGCCTATGGATCGTTGAAACAGGTTCATATCAGGCAGGACCATGCGAATCTCCAGCTCAGGATCGATGGAGTGCCGATTCCCGATGCGGTCTCCTCGACCTTTTCCGATGTCATCACGCCACGGGCGTGGGAGCGGGCCGATATCGTACTGGGCGGGATGGAAGCCAATGTGGGAAATAAAACAGCTGCGCTCATCGACATTACGACGAAGAGCGGCACGAAGCCGGGATTTGGGTCGGTCCAAATGTTCGGCGGGTCGAATAAGACGATCAACCCGTCATTTGAGTATGGAGGCACGATCGGTGAGAAGTTCCGCTATTACTTCTTGAACAGCCATACGGCGACGAATCGAGGGATCGAGCCGCCGACCCTCGGGCACTCCATTTTTCACGGGCAGAGCGAGCGGAACCAGACCATGTTTCGCGGCGACTATCAGTACGACAATAACAATAATATTACCCTGTTGTTCTTGAACTCCATCGCGAAATATCAGATTCCGACGTCCCCTGGACTTGAGGTGAACCCGACTATTCTCGGCTTGTTGCCCGGAGGATTTACGCCGGTGCCATCGGAAATGATAGATGAAAATCAAAAGGAAAATAACCAATACGGCCACCTTGTGTGGCGGCACGACATCAACACCCGAAACTTTTTCAGTTTGGCCGGGTATTTTCGTCACACGAGAGCCACCTTTAGAACCGATCCGTTGAATGTGCTCGCCTATGTTCCGGATGAAGCCGAACCCTTTTCAGCCGGAAGCCAAGATCGCACGGGCTATTCAGGTGGCGTGCGGTTGGACTACACATTCGTCCATAGTAAAGAGCATTTGATCAAAGCAGGGTTCCAGGTTGATCGGACCCAGGCGATCAACAAGACGAGACTGTTTACCTTTCTCGATGACGGCGCGGGAAACCCGACCGGAGGCATGGTCAACGCCGGTGGCGACAACCGGCTCGTCGGGTGGCGACAGGAGTTCTGGATTCAAGATCAGTGGACGCCGAATGAACATTGGACCTTGAACATCGGGCTCCGTGCGGACACGGTACAGTACCTTCGCGACGAGGGGCAAATCAGCCCCAGGGTCGGTGTCACATACCGACACAACTCGGCCAACGCGTTTCACGCATACTACGGCAGGCTATTTACTCCCCCGAATCTCGAGCGAGTGGCCTTTGCCAGCTTGCATACAGAGGGCACGAAGGCGGCTCCGGAAGATATCACCAATAATCAGCCGCGGGCCGAGCGGGCCCATTACTTCCAAATCGGCAGCGTCCATGCGCTCACGGATTGGGCGACCCTCCAGCTCACGGGGTATTATAAGCTCGCCAATTATCTTTCGGACGCGCACCAGTTAGGAACGACTCCCTTGCTGAACTCTATTGCCTTTGAACGGGGATGGACCAGGGGGGCCGATGCCGCGCTCAAGGTCTGGTTCATGGAGAATCTGACGGGTCGCGCCAACATCGCCTGGGGACAGTGTAAGGGGTATGGTTTGCAGTCCGGGCATAATCTGGTGCATGTTGAAGAAATCGCCGATATCAATTCGCGCAGCGGCGTCCATTGCGACCATCAGCAGACGCTGACTGCCTCGGGGATCTTGAGTTATCGGTTGTTCGAGCGAACCACCCTCACCGGTCAAGTGTTGTTTGCGTCGGGACTGCGGGCGGCAGAGGAAGGCGCAAAGACCAATTCGAGCCATAGCCCGACCTACACGATTTATAACTTTTCGATCAGCCATGTCATTCCATTGCCCTGGCATGGTCAGAAGTTCTTGATCGGGTTCGATATCGTGAATGCGTTGGACCAAAAGTACTTCATCAATCAGGGCGAAGGCAGCATCGGTCTTGGTGTCTCCCATGCCGGGATGCCGCGGTCCTTCTTCTTCCGCGGGCAATGGTTCTTTTGACCAGACGCCGAACAAGGCCACCAGCGGCGTTCTCAGTCGCCGGGCTTCCTGCGGCCTTGCCGGATGACCTTGTTGGGCGTCTGATGGTATGTGGTATAAGGGATCGACAGGAAGAAATGAACAATGAGTTGGTTCACTCATGAATGACCGAGACCATAGGGGCGTGAAGGGCGTATTGGTCTTGCTCTGCGTGCTGTTTGTTACGGCACCGGCCTATGCGGCGGTCGGTGATGAGGCCACCCATGAGAGCGATCACCATGAAGATGTGCTTGAGTTGCCGGAGGTGCATGTCCATGGACTGCCTCTCAATAAGGATCAACAATTGGGCCCTGTAGCCAAGTCAACGCCCTGGCCTGGCATTCCGGCTTCGCTCAATGGTCAGGAAATCGATGATTGGATGAAAGCCCGCCTCTTGGTGTCCAAGCACGCGAAGGTGACCGTCGTGGTGCTGGAACCCTGCAAGCATCGTGAACTGACGACCTCCGGAGTCACCGCGCTCGGTAAATGGACGTTCGACCCTCAGATGAAAGGGGACGATCCGGTGGACGGCGAGCTGACGGTCCGGATCCATTTTCGGACCAGATAAAAAAACCACTGGTCATTGATCAAAGGTCATTGGACAGGAACCAGTAAAACACTGATAATGATCCCTTCAATGACCAATGACTATTGACCGATGACTTGGGACGAATCTCTCTTCCTTGCCATCAACGGTTTGGCGGGCCGGTCGGCAGTGGCTGATCACTTCTTCCTCCAGATCGGGAACCGCAGCATGCTCTATCTGCCTGGGGCTTGCGCCATCGCCTATTGGATATGGGTCAACCGGCGGGAGGCGTTCCTGGGAGGCCCGGTGTTAGGAGCGGCAGTCGGACTCGCCGACTTTTTCGGAGGACAGCTCAAATGGGTGTTTGAGCGAGTCAGGCCATGCCGGGCGTTGACCGACGCCGTTAAAATCGAACCGAGCGGCTGTGGAGGACTGTTCAGTTTTCCGTCGAACCACGCGGCCAACACCGCCGCCATCGCGGGATTCCTGCAAGTCCTCTATCCCAAGTCCGGCTGGGTGACGTGGCCGATCGTGGGACTCATCGGATTCGCCCGCGTGTATGTCGGCGCTCATTATGTGACGGATGTGCTCGGTGGGTGGGTGCTCGGAGGGATGCTCGGCGGAGGAGCGGCGTGGGCACTTCTTCAATGGCCAAGATTCAGAAACAAGCCGGTTTCGGCGGCGACGACAGCAACAATTGAAGACGCTCAAGCACGCTTGTGAGAACTACGGTGTTCCCGCGTCTTCCTCGACGGTCGCCAACAGATCAGTCTGCAGACGCTCCACATCGTATCCTCGTCCGATCAACACCAGCACCGGTGTTGGCTCATCCAGCAATGTGATCGGTGTAATCGTGGTCTGTCCCGGCAGGGCATATTGAAATTCTTGCAGCTCCGGCTCGTTGTCAAATCGGAAATAACCCTTCGCCCGTTCGAGTTCTTTGGGGATCGTTTTGATCCAGGCGAGAAAACGCCGGCGATTCAGAGGCCCGGGCAACGGGACCGTCGTGGCGATGGGATGATAGGTCGCCCGTCGGCGGGAGGAGGTGGGTGCCTTGCCGAAGAGCACATTGGTAGGAGCTGTCGGTTTCGTGGAGGGATGTGGAGCCAACAGGTCTGCGGCGTCGAGACGCGCATGCGACGTTTCCCACAGACGGGCATAGGGATTTTGTTCCAGGATACCGGCGCGGAACCGTTCCCAATGGCCTGGAACATAGAGGTCTCGCTTGTTCAAGATGAGTTCATCGGCGCAGCGAATGGCTTGCGTCGTCACATAGGCGCTGGAATGGCTTTCTTCCGTTGAGATCGGATGCAAGAGCGCGATCACCCGTTCTAGGAACGCCAACCGTGCAGTGTACGCATCAGTCACCGCATCGATTACTTCAGCGGGATCGGCCAGCCCCGAACATTCTAAAATCAACAGGTCTGACCCATGATCGCGCACCAGCTGCGCGATGCCCCAGGAAAGATCTTCTTTCGTGTCGCAACAGACACAGCCTCCGGCCAGATTCATGACCTGCTCGGCGAGCGTTCCGGCGCGAGGGCCGTCGATGCTGACGGACCCCGCCTCGTTCATCAGCACGCCTGTCCGACGGCCTTGGGCTTTCCAATACTCGAGCAATCGCATCAAGAGCGTGGTTTTGCCGGCGCCGAGGGAGCCGCAGAGAATATAGAAGGGGACAGGAGTGAAGGTCATGCTCGTCTCTCATCAACAATAAGCCATTGTGCTGGGATAGGTCTAGCACATGAAGGGTACGCTCTATTGAAAAATCTGCACGGAGAATACTGAGCATGGCTGCATCAAAAGATATGCTATCTCGTACGACTGTGATAAAAGAGATAGGGAAGGTTGCCGACGGTATTCGGCTGAGACGCTGAGATCAGAACCATTAACGATCGAACATGGGGAAGTCGAGATTCTAGACGGTGATCCTACGCGCTCGTGGAGCCTAGTGAATGCGAACGGCGCATTGAGCCTGAAGATCTTGGAGGACATATGATCATGTGGTGGCTGCTCGGTGGGATAGCGGCGATAGCGGTGGGAGTCGTGTTGTACAAGGAATGGAGGCTGCGCCGTTGGTCGTCGGCAGCGTCTCATAGTGTGATGACCAAAACGACCGATGGGGAGCTGCTTCAATTTCTAGTCAGATCAACACGCAGGAGCGGAAGGGAGTTTCGACCGTAATGTGTCTCCTTCATGCAAGAGGCATTGTTCACCGATAGAACGGAGCATTACCCTCCAGCGAAGACCGGGCGAAACCCTGCATCGATGAGAATGCGGGCGACCGCCTCGCGCTGATCCCCTTGAATCTCGATCTTCCCCTCTTTGACCGTTCCGCCTGCCCCGCAGACCTTCTGCATCCGCTTGGCAAGGAGTGCTTTCTCCGCCTGGCCGATTCCGACAAATCCTGTGACCACTGTGACGGTTTTCCCGCCACGGTGCGCTGTCTGGCGAATGATGTCCACTCGCCCACGGTTCTTCTTGGGGACCGCGGGTACCATGTCAGTTTGGCCGGAAACAGATCGCGCGGGTGAAGTCGGCGGCAGTTCAGCCTGCTTCAGCGTTGCGAAGGGACTTGTCCACTTGATCGGCCCACCATCGGTGGGAAGGCGTCTCTTGTCTTTCATGTGGCGTCTGTTTCTGGGAAGGCTACACCGAGACGGAGTATTCAATAACGTAACTCAAGGGTCGACCGCCATGCGTCCTGGCAATATTGAGCGAATAGGACTTCCGGCACCTGTTTAGTCACGCAGCCATATCGGATCATGACCCGGTTCGATGATAGCAATTCCTAGTCGGATCATCCGGCGGGGAGTTCCGAGCGCAGTCGGGACCCATGGGCCGTGGAATCCGCACATAGCCTTCGGCTGTCCGATTCTTTTGGAAGATCGCAAGGTGCAGTTCGTGACAGGACCCTGAACACCCAGTCGTTGTCGGCAGCGGATTGTCTAGGGCGACGGCCTCCCCTCCGATCGGGATGAAGCGAGAATAGGTGGCTGTGGTCGCGCCGAATGTGAGTTGTCCATGGTGCGAGGATTGTTCAACCTGAGTGGTGAACGTCGGACGCTCCTGTTCCGGTCGCAACACCGTGGCCCAGGTCGGATCGTCGGGAGCATACAAAAAGGCGTTGTTCCCGCGATGGCAGTCGGTACAGGGTGCGGTGCCGGGAGCAAATCCTTGAACGGGATCGCGAAGCGAGGTCATTTGCACCTCGGCTGTCTCAGGGGTCCAGCTGGTAGCGGGTGAACGTGGGTCATTGCTCCAGAAACAGGCGTACCCCGTTGTGGCGTTTTGACAGATGATTTGAAATGATCCGCCGTTCCTGCCCAGCGCAATGCAGCCGCCCCTTCCTCGAGGCGGTGCGTACGACCAGACGCTCGCGAATGAGGTCTCATCCACAGGAGCTTGATCCAGGGTGTTCGGCGTCAGGAGGATGGTGTGAAGGTTGCCGTGGCGTTCCCAGTCTGATGATGTGGGTTTCCAATCCGGTGGAATGGGAACACCCTTTGCGCGGCACGAATCCACGTAAGTACCGTCGCTGCTGATGTTCGCGCTCGGGGCTTGAGCGGGAACGGGTGAGCGGGAGGTTGCCTCTTCTTTCGAAGGCTCGATGAGCGAGCAACCCGCAAGCAGTAAACAGACCAAGGCGAAGACTATAGATTCGAATGGTCTCAGCATCGTCCCAATCTATCAGGCAATATCTCTCCGTATCACCGACCAAGTCTCAGCCGAACATGGTGCCTGATTATACGCTGAAGGAGAGGATGTCAAGGACTGCGTACCTCTCTTGGTCGGTCCATGATCCACGTTTTTTGTTCTTGGATAGAGTCTCAGAAATCTCTCGCTTCCTTGAAATCTTACAGCCTCGGCCACGACGAAAAAATGAAAAGTACTGGCTAGGAGAACGCAGCCGGTGTGTAATTGGAGCCGAGAGGATTTTATAGGTAGGAGGAAGTGCGATCATGATCTCTCGAAAGACCAGCAGCATTCTTGGCCTCGTGTTGTGGATGGGACTTCTGGTGTATCCAACGGATGGGTCAGCTGAATGGTATGCCGATGCTTATGCTGGGGCCGTCTGGACCCCGAACTCGGACCTGACTGTGACCAGTTCGTTGGGAACCGCGACAATCTACCAAGGGCTTGATGTCCACAATAATTGGACGGCCGGCGCTCGTGGGGGATATTGGCTGGATAATAAAAAGATGGACTGGCTTGGATTCGGGTTGGACTTTTTCTTCTTCCACCTCAAGACGCCTCCAGGACAACAAGTGGGCGTGACCAGTAACGGCGGGACTACCACACAATTCGCCCATTGGAGTCTGCCGGCATTTGGAATTGGTTTTGACGTGCTCCGTCTGCGGATTCCGCTCCTTCGGGACGAACAATTCATCCATGGACGCGTGCAGCCGTATATTGCCGCCGGGCCAACGGTGTTCATCACCTACGCGGGGCAGAACGATTTTGTTCAGCCGAGCGGACAAAGCTCCACCGACGTTTCTGTCGGCGCTAAAGTCGATGGAGGTGTACTCGTCATGGTCACGAAACGGATCGGGGCATTTGCGCAATATCGTTTCACTCACTTCACCAGTAAATTGGATTATGTGAATACTACGCCGGCTCCTGCCGCTGAAACATTCACGACGAGCTACAACACACATCATGTCATCGCAGGGGTCTCCGTGAACTTCTGATTCCGATGGCACAAAAAACTTATTGGATCCGGAGAAAATCAACGCGGATTATTTTATATTTTTCAATCACATCTGAAAATGATCGCATAGGTCCTATCAAGATTGAATCATCGCCAGTCCGCATAACTCCTTGGCTGGTTACGAATCGGCGATCGTTTAAGTGGCGAAGTTTCAAATACATCGCGACGCATCCCATCTTCCATTTGGGGAAACTGCGCTGCCGCATCTTTCCTGTCGGCATGCTTGATCAGGCGCGAGATGGCTTCTGTTTCGATAACACCTTTCTTTTTGACGACTGTCACAAGCCGTCGATCATCTTCCACTGAGAGGGTTGGATCGACTTCCGAACAGTGAATCTATCTGTGTCAGCACGGCGGTTTGCTCACCGATCTGTGTTCACGTACTCCTGCCGAAAACTCTGCTGAGCCGATCCACAGTGATCATGTTCTCGTTCGCGGCTGGACTCTCTTTGCCACTCTCTTCATGGTATGGGCGGTGAACACCCGCAGGAACTGGGCTGACTTGTCAGCTGACTGTATCAGCCACGTCATGGGGCCGCATTGACGGTGTGAGCTGAAAATTACTGAATCTCTTCCATGGACGAAGAGGATTGACAATTCTCACTACCTAGGATACTGCTCCGGTCAGAAATGGAGAGGGGAGGATATTTTTAAAGCAGACTTGAGAAAGCACGTTGTTTCACGTAGAGCTCAATTTTCACGAGAAGGTAAGTCCCAGCAGCTCCTTGAACAAGAAACGAGTTTTACCGAAGTTGGGAATCACCGAAGCTGTGATAGAAACTGTCAACCAGGAGTGCTCCACAGTAATCCGTCGACGGTCGTGCAGACAATGGATTCGCGATACAGATCGTTCTGAAGAGGAAGCAACTGAAGAGGGTGGGATTCACCAATCCGTGAAGAAGGAGAGCTGTTGATGAAAACGTTGGTTTTAGCAAATCAGAAGGGTGGCGTGGGGAAAACGGCGATTGCCTGTCAACTCGGGTATTTTCTCGTCGAACAGCTCAAGAAACGGGTTTTGATCATTGATTTAGATCATCAGGGGAACACGTCAAAAAACATCATCACGTCAAAGCTGGCAAACATCTCGGCTGTCACGGCCAATCAATTGTTGACCGATCCTGTCGCCACCATTGAGGATGGGAACTTTGTGGTGATTCCGTCTCATAGTGATCTTCTTAAGCTCGAGCGGCGGGAAGAAGATCACAACCAGTTTGCAACGAATCTCAAAATGTTCCTCAATGAAATGGATGACCGGTTTGATGTGGCCATCATCGATACGAATCCGAACCCCGATATCCGCGTGCTCGCGTCCCTCGTGGTGGGTGATTTTGTGCTGTCCCCGATTCAATTGAATCAAGAGGCCGTCGACGGCATTGCCGCGCTACGAGCGCAGGTCCTCAAGATACAAAGCACGTTGAACAAAGATCTTCGATTCATCGGTCTTCTTCCGAATCTAGTGGAGCCCACTCCGTTTCAACGCGCTAATATGGAACAACTCAGCGCGGCCTTTGCGTCGCTGTTCATCAGACTGGATGATGGGCGCATGGCCGCCATTCCCTCGCGCACGGCCGTGGCTGAAGCCCAGGCGATGGGGGCGCCGATTTGGACTTTGCAAAAAACAAGTTCACGCGATGCGTGGATGCATCTCAAACCGATCTTTCAGAAGGTTGCTCATACGATGGGGGTTACAGAATGAAAAAACCAATGACCGCGACGTTGGATCTCACCGCTCTCGACCGTACCGCTCCTGCTCCCGCTCCCGCGCCAGATCCGATCGCCAAAGAACGGACCGTGACAGCGGAAGTTTTAGGGCGTCCGCTTCAAATCCCAGTCAAGGATATTGACGAAGATCCCGGGCAGCCACGTCAAGAATTCCGCGCGGAGAGCATGGAGGAATTGGAGAATAGCATCAGGCTGCATGGCGTTAAAACGCCGATCTCCATTCGTCCGCACCCCACGGAGCAGAAGCGATGGATTCTGAATTTCGGTGCGCGACGGCTCAGAGCTTCGAAAGCCGTGGGGAAAGCCACGATTCCAGCATTCGTCGATCGGTCGCATACCGACTATCAGCAAGTCATTGAGAATTTGCAGCGGGAGGATCTGAAGCCGCGTGAGCTGGCGATATTTATCAAAAGAAAGATGGACGAGGGGGAGAAGCAGGCCCAAATTGCCGAACTCCTTGGCGTGAATCGGTCCATGGTCACGAATCATTTAGCGCTTATCGATCCCCCGGCCTGCATCGATGAGATCTACACGTCAGGGAAATGTTCATCCGCCAAGACGCTCTACGACTTGCGAAATCTCTATAAGGAGTTTCCCAAAGAAGTCGAACGGTGGTGTGCCGCCGCTCAAGAGATTACGCGCGCGACTGTGTCGGCCTTATCCGCAAAACTCAGAGGTCCACATAAACAAAAAATTGCCTCGCCGAAAGTGGAGCAGGCGAGCGAGGGGAAGACGCTCAATCCAGCGGCAACGATGCCGTCGTTGATCGTCATCTTTCAGGATCGATCGGGCACCGTGGACTTGCATAATGCACCTCAACAGCCCAACCACCTGATCGTCAATTTTGCGGATGGGAAGCAAGAAGAAGTGTCAGCTCGGCAATGTCAAATTGAACAGATTATTTTCCAGTAACTTCCTGCCGTTCGTTCCCCCTCTCCATCTCTCAGGTGGGGAGGGGGCATCAAGAACCGCCAATTTCATCATAGTCGTTTTGCTATTCATCAGTCTTTCAGATCGCCGTCAATCGCTTCCTGCCACTTTATCTCAATACAGTTACGAATAGGGTGATGGTGTGGCCAGTTGTTGGACATGTCCAACAACATCCATCATGGCGTAGTCATCGATATCATACGTCCTGGTGTGTTTCGCTCTATCAGAAAGAGCATGTGCTCTTCAACGCGAGTCGGATCCGGCTGTACTTTGAGCAAATAGGATCCTGTGGCTTACTTGCTGTTGCTCTGTTGTGACGACGTCACGGCTTGAACGTTTGATCCAGTCTCAGCTTGTTTTGACGCATCGGCTCTTTCATGGCTTCAGCTGGCAATAGCGTATCGAGGTGCAGGAAGCCATCGCGATGATGTCGTTGAGTGCGATATGTCAATTCTGCAGAGGGTAGGCTTATAGGCTGTGGATTGGCTCTGTTATGTCGGTATGAAATGATGGGATAATTTGATCGCTGCTCACGTGGATGTAGGATTGAGAAGAAATGGTGAGAGTAGGATAATGGAGCCGATATCCGATCTGAGTCTCGACGAGTTTTCACATCGTCGATCAGTGCAATCAATTCAATCTTCAGAACGGACTATCCTCCATGCAGATCACTGATTGAATCACACGAAGTTGTGATCATGCCACGTTGGTTTGCGCAGTGTCGGCTGATTGGATACGCACTTGTCTTCTTAGTCTTGAATGATTGAATCTCCCAAGCCCCGAGGGTGCAAGTTTGGATTGTAGCGCTTGGAGAAATTCATGGCGAGCGCGCCTATCTCCTGTGTGCACTTTCGATGGGAAAATGGATTCAGGGGAGAAGTCGGACTTAGATCTGTACGGGGCAAGCGGCGCTTGCGTATCTCTCTCGCGCATCACGTTCCACCGTATCAATTATCCATCAGGCATGTCACGGAAAATCTCATCTCGACTGTTGAAGCCAGAAGGAGCACTGACTGCTGATATTCGTACCTCACCTCAGTATTCGTGGATCGATCATCCATAAGATTCCAGAACTTTAAAAGCCTCGGATGTCACGTACGGTCTTTCCAAAACTGTGGGGTCCTTGATCCATAGGAATCGGTGATCTGTTGGACATGTCCAACAGATCACTCGGTCACCTTTGATCGCGTAATACCTCACGGACTTGGCTATGGCTATTATGACCGAAGGCAAGGTGGCAAACTTTGAGCTCGCCAATTAATTTGAACATGACTCCGAGCTCACGGTTAGGCCAATCTTCCACTCCAAGCTTGCTCTTACTATTGGGCGTGGGGGAATAGGCAGTCTCGGCCATGGGCCATGAATAGAAACAGTCATGCAATCAGACATTCTGTCCCGCGTTGGGTTGGCCTGGTCGATGACTGATGACTGTCTAGAGTTACTGAAGTACCCGTGATTTGGAGTGGGCCCTCGTTGCGGATCGATTTTTGGTTTTAACTCTGGTGGATGACTGGTGTTGACCAGTTGAAAGCCAACACCGCTGACGAGGACAACCAGGACGCGCTTTGCCACTTTCGCATTGTTAGCTGGCCCCTAGATTGGCACTCGTGAGGGCCGCTTCTTTTGGCTGAGCAGTTTCGAACACAATTGCATAGAAGGGAGTTCTCTCAAAGAAAAGGAGATGCCATGTTGAATGTATGTCGTCGGCTTGAACGTGGCTGAATCGATACTCGATGATATCCGGCATCACATGAGCTTTCGTCATTTCCTCCAAGAGCTCACTTGGTATGGGGTATCGCTTGACGTCAGCCCAAACTTGGTCGTCGGAAACCACCGGCAGCAAGCCGTGATGATGACACAGTCCGCGGATGACCTTCCTCAAGATGCGCATAAATCGAGGGTCATCAGCTGGATAGATCTTGTGTCTTTCGCCTTCAGCTAGCTCGACCGGCATCAGGAGTTGAGCGACGTGACGCCTCCGGCGATCACCGTCGGATTGCAAGAAACTTCGGCGCGTCTTACCCTCCCGGAGTTCTCGCACGATGGGGTTCGCTTCGCCCACCAAGACGGTTCGGAAATGAGGTTCGTCTGCCCAACCGCTATTGCATCGTGAACAGGCGGGAACTGTTATCCGCTCTACCCGAGAGCCAACTTTTGAGGGCGGATATAGTCCACGCGGCACGACGTGATCCTTCGTCGTCGCTTTGCCTCCACAGTATGCGCAGATTGGCTCGGCCATTCTTCAGTGGCCTTCCTTGCTGTGCCAGCTAAAGATCGAGCTTCAGCCGCAGCGCTTCACGATTGCACCCGAGCAACACCGGATTCGAGCACCTGTTAGGCCGACATGCCTTTGTGCAAGAAGCCTTCATCAATGGTTGCGTCCACAACCATGAGCACTTCCTCGACGATTCGTTCGAGGGATGCCAGGCTGTTACGGGAGATATCCCACGCCATGTCCGAGTGAACGTACTTGCTCTCGCGGAATCCTGAATAGACTCGGTGCGCACCAGCGTTGGGATCGGGCTGCATCGCGCCGACCTGGAAAACGATCATGGTAGTGCTCGAAGCTATTGCGACCGGCCACATAGTGCTTGAACTCCTTGCGGTACCCATCGAAGACTCTCTTCGCCGCTAGCATTTCAATCTGGCCCACCAACGTTTCGAGCATGTTTCTGCAGCCGCCCCAGGCGGCAAAATAGAAATGCACGTCAGAGAGAACAGGGCGCATCCGAGACGAGCCATGCAGGATGTAATCGCGCATTTCGACCTGGGATGCACCACTGCTCGGTTCGGGCGGCCCAGACTGTGACCGCCGAATTGCTTCCTCGATTCGCGACATTTGGACGCGAGCGGCTTCGAGGTGTAATTGAAGTCGCTCGTAAGCAAAGCTGGCAGCATTGCCGTTTGCAACGACGAAGAACAGCTTTTCGCCGTGAGTCATCGTGGCCCAAAAGGCCTTTTCAGCGTCCATATCCATGCGTAATAGTGATCAGGCGTGAGTAGTGACTTAATTCGTGGCATTGCCATGCTCACGCTGCTTATCAGCGCAAACACAGTTTATTATGCCCAAGTTGCACTGGCACTTTTGACATTGGCTAGGAGGTATGTACCATCTAGACTTGGTTTGAACGCGCTACGTCGAATGTGTTCCGCCTGTCGGATACTGGTGAGCAGCTCTTTGAATATCGCCTGATTCATGTTCGATATCTGCCTCCAAATGTCGGACCTCAGCTTGCCGATCGTCGGTTATGTGGCCGACGTGCCTGGTGAAGAAGCCGAATCCAGCGATCAATCCTCGGCACTAGCAGGGCTATAGCAATGTCTGGAGCTTACTCAGCGTTTCCATCACCATGTTTGACGATGCAGTCCCTTTCTTTACGGCTTTGCGAGTTTTCCAATCCAAGCTCTTGACCTGATCTGCCAATACCACACTTGTTTGATAAGCATCGTCGCTGACGACGACTTCGAACGGATAACCCTTCTTGTGGCTGGTCATGGGGCAGCAGAGCATCAACCCGCTGACTCGATTATAACTGGCGGGTGAGAGCACAAGCGCAGGCCGGTGTCCAGCCTGTTCGTGACCGGATTGGGGGTTGAATTGCAACCATACGATATCCCCTCGGTCAGGAACATAGTCCGACTTCTTCATCACCAGACCTCGCGGCCGACCGAGGCGCCTGTCTCAACCTCGCCGTGCACGTTCTTCGGAGTAATCTGTTTGACGAGATCTTCGAGGTGATACACACGCCGGACATGAGGCCTCAATATGACGTTGCCGTCCTGCACCTCAATTTCCAAGTCATCCTGCTCTTTAAGCCCGACTTGCAGGGCGACACTTTTCGGGACTCGAATCGCCAGACTGTTACCCCACTTCTGCGCTGTCGTTTTCATGCAACGTCCTCCTCTGTAGATACACTGTAGATACTATGCTGGACGATGGACGACGTCAAGAGAGCTTGAAGCAGGTGGCGTAGTGGATTGGTTGGGGAAGGGGGGGCTGATCGCCAGCCAACTGGGTGAAGATAACGAGTGCCTGCCGTAACTTAGAAAAATGCTCCGCGCGGTGGAGCTGGAACCAACGTAGGCCTTACCTGCTTTGGACCATCGGCAGTTCGCGTGACCCTTCGGCCGCTTGCTGAATCCGCAAGCGTTCGAGGCGCGAGGCTTCAAATACATTGTGGAGCATGTCGTCCGCCACTTGGGTCAGCTGGGCCGCCGCATCTTTCATGTCGGCGTGCTCGACCAAGCGCGACACCACTTCGGCTTTGGTGGCTCCTTTCTTTTGGCCCATGAACGGCTTGAGGAGAAGATAGGCCACGTCCCGCACCGCCATGTGCCGCAAGAAACGACGGAGGAGCTGAAAGGTCTGGAGCGGGTAATGGAGGAGCTTATAGAGAAAGAGCTTTTTAATCCCGGCCTGTCGCACACGGTTGATCGTTTCGCCGGAGAGACAGGTCGGATCAATTTCTGAACATTTGAAATATTTGTACCAATCCGTGGTTTCGTTCACCAGCCCGCGTTTCACATATTCCTGCCACAAGGGGGTGCCTCGATAGACACAGAGACGATTGAAACCAAAGGTATCGAGCGGAAGTCTTGATGCGAAATCGAAGGTGGCGTTCATGTCCTCGATCGTCTCGTCAGGATTCCCGACAGTAAAGAATCCGTGCACGATCTCCACACCGGCCTTTTTCGCGTTCTTCACCGCGGTCGTCACCTGGTCCAGCGTCTGTTCCTTCTTCAACCGATCGAGAATCCTCTGGCTGCCGCTCTCGATTCCGAACATCATGGCGCGGCAATTGGCCTTGGCCATGGCCGGGAAGAGATGTTGAGCGACGGAATCCACGCGCCCCTCGATGCCCCACCGGATCGTGAGTTTTTCATCCATGATCCCGTTACAAATCGCCTCGATCCGCTTGGGCTGCAGCAGAAAATGATCGTCGACAAACCCGACGGATTTATAGCCAAGCGCTTCGAGATGCTTCATCTCCGCGACGACATGTTGGGGGCTGCGGGCTCGCCACTTTCCTTCGTTGAAGATCGGAATGTCGCAGAAAATACAGGGCCAGGGGCACCCCCGGGAGGTTTGCATCGTGGTGAACCGATCCATCGAGAGCACGACCGGGACGTCCAGCGGCATGGACTCGACATAGTCGAGCTTCAGGCTTTCGCGATCCGGGAATGGCCACTGATCGAGCTGCCGTTCCATGGCGCGGTTTGGATTTTGGATGACCTGTCCATTCTTCATCCAGGTCAGACTGGCGACATCTTGGGGGTTCTCGAAGTTTGCCAGCAGATCGAGCAGCAACTGCTCGCCGTCTCCACGACAGACAAAGTCGACTTCCGGGCATTGCAATTTCACCAAAGACGCGTTCAGGCTGGCAAACACGCCGCCGAACGCGAGTTTGACAGTCCGGTTGGTCGCACGAATCTCCCGCGCCAGCATCTTGGCATAGGGATAGCTGGTCGTGCTGAGAAAACTGAGGCCGACGAGCGCCGGTTGCTCTCGATTAATTTGGTCGACGATAACCTGGTTCGGGGTGTCAGGGTTGGCCTGGTCGAACATCACGCATTCATGCCCCGCCTGCTTGATGACCGACGCCAGCGACATGATACCGATGGGAGGAAATCCCATCACACGAACATTACCGTTGGCAGCGCGTGTTTTAGCCGGCAGAGCGTAGAATTGTGGATCGCGAACGTGGATGAGAAAAACTCGCAGACAGACTCCTTGATTCGATCTCGATCAGACGCGGAGTGATTGTTGACGGAGTGAGTACGGGAAAGAACTAGGAAGCAACAAGGCTAGCCGAGCTGATGATTGCAACGTACCATGCGTAAGTTTCGCTGTCAACGACGCAGCGAACAATTCCTGATGTCACGGCGCATCCGGTGTGTCGGGCTGCCTCCTTGATGGTTGATAAGCGGAATAGTGGACGGAGAATCCAGATCAGGAGTTCATTGCTGCATCGGTTTGAACGAACAGAACGCATACCTCTGGGCTATTATCTCGGTCACCACTCAACCCAGTGCGGTCTGAAACCAATTCCTTCTCACGCGATACAGGCGTCCGGGCTAGAGATTCATCGGATCGCGGGATCGGGCTCTACAGGATAAAATCGTGTGTTGAGCCGCGGGCCGACAGAGGACGGCCCGCTTCTAACGCGCGTAGAACCTCATCCCCTTCGGCCAGCAGGCTTTCCATATCCGCCGGCTCGGTGATCTCACGTCTGGCTTCCTCCAACACCAACCGGATATGCCTGGCGGCTGCCACACGTCGATCCTCGCTCGTGGTGCTGCTGCACACATTCTTGAGGAGCTGGATCAGGCTTCGGGCGACAGCCGGCTCCTTCGCCCCGAACCGGCGGATTTGTCCCGTGCCAAGCTGCAAGTAGTCCACAAGATCCGGGAACGGAATCGCCACACGCACGGTGCCATGTTGGTCACGGTACAGCCGATCGCCCAGTCGTCGACGAGCCAGGACGCAGAGGATTTCCGACAAGTGGTGCACGGCTTGGGTCGCTGTGTAGGGATCATTGATTGCCGAAGAGAGGGCTTTGTTCCCGATATCGACCAAGCGGCGGATGCCGAAGGGAACATCTTGCAGCATGGTGCGCTCGAATCCGACCTGGACCGAGTCTCGAATTGCCTCCTCTAGTCCGGGCTCGGAGAGCAGGTGATCGGTCGACCGGTGCTAGACCCACGCGATCGGAGTCCCGGCGACAACGTGGTGCCCCACTGACTTGATGAATAGGATAACCAGATCTTTCTGTGTCGCAGCTTGGACGAGCGCGTCGGGGTCGATTTCTTGAATGTAGCCGGAACGGTCGGAGGGGAGGGGCACGGCCCATGCGGGTGGGTTCGGGCACCGCTCCTCTGATTCCTGGTAGCCGCTTTGGTCCGGGTAGAGGTCGTCGATGACCTCAAGCGTCTCGCGTACGATCATGCTCATAACCCTGTCGATCTGAATCGAGGATGAAAGATGGTGGATGAAGTAGATAAGCACGCCCAAGCTTGCGAGCCCCAGCCCAAGCGATCCGGAGACGGCCAGACGCGGCATGAACGCCGCCTCGTCGGGATTCTGGACGCCGACAGTGTGTAACCCCGCCGTGCTGTATGCGAAAGCGCCCACGAAGATGCTCAAGACAAACTGCGTACCGCGGTCACGCATGAAATTGCGCAGTAGCCGTGGGGAATACTGGTTCGAGGCGATTTGCAAGGCGATAATCGTCAGCGCAAACACCAGCCCGGTCACCGTGATCATCGTGGATGACACCACAATAAGCATTTGACGAGCGTCCTCGGGCGTGCCCTGAAAAACCAGCCATCGCAAAGGAGAATCGTCGCCGATCGGCACGTGGGACAACGCGGCTCCCGCCACCAGGAAAATCACGACGGACAGGGTCGGCATGACCCACAGCGCGCTGCGAAGGTGATCCCACAACACCCGACGCCGACCAAGCACATTCATATCGCGGCCTCCTATGCCGATCTATCCCCGCTAGGTTGAAGGAGAAGCGGGCTCGATTAACCATGGCGCCAAACAAAGCTTCAAGGGCGCTCACGCTGGAGATGGAAGGAATGATCGCCGAACCAGAGGTGCAAGCTGAGTCAGTATATCGAGATTGATCTCCACTAAGCAAAATTCATCATGAGCCACGACCGGAAAGAAAATCCTGGATTGGGAGAAAGAGCCGGGCTCAACTCCGGTTCGCCCTCTGGTTAAACCTGGCTAGCGATCGTCCGTGCGGAGAGGATGATCGGCCCTTCTTGCTTGATCGACCCCGAAAGAGGATAATTCGAGTGGGTGGGGATCAGCCATGCCTGCATCGTGGAATCGAATCAAGCCGTTTGCGTTCAGTCTTGCCGCGTTGATGGTGGGATTGGTGATCCTCCATCTGGCCACTGATGTTGCGAGATCTTTTCTGTCGCTGTTTCCTCTCCAGACGCCGTTCGAGGGGGAAAACCCGCTGTCTGCGGCAAGGGAAGAGGTCGCCGCATGGACGCCGTTGGCGATGCGCATCTTGAGCATGGGTTTGATCGTACTGCCCATTTGGTACTTTCTACGACGTCATGAACGGGAAGAGGAACTTCAACGGCTCGATCAAGGCTGGGCGGCGCGTCTGCGCGCGCGCAGCGAAGAGCTGTCGGCCGTCAATAACGCGCTCGTCAGCGAGGTGTCGAAACGAATCGATACCGAACAATCGCTCGAAGCCAACCGGCGGGATCTTCGTCTGCTTGCCTCGCAACTGCTTCGGCTCCAGGAGGAAGAGCGACGGCGGATCTCGCGCGATCTGCATGACGATATCAATCAACGGCTCGCGCTCTTATCGATCGACATCGAAATGCTGGAACAACAGCTCGCGAGCGCGTCGGTCGATACCGTCACAACGGTGCATACGATTCAGGACCGTATCGTCGAGCTTTCCGAAAATGTTCGCCGCCTGGCCTATCAGTTTCACCCATCGATTCTTGACGACCTGGGTTTAGCCATTGCGCTCCGGCGCCTCGTCGATGACTTTCAGGCCCGCACCGGTCTCGTGGCCCGGTTCGTAGGCAAAGACATACCGCAACACGTGGCGCAAGAGGTCGTCACCTGCTTGTACCGCGTCGCGCAAGAAGCTTTGGCGAACATTTCTCGCCATGCCAGGGCAAAGAACGTTCACGTTGAGCTCAGGCGAGTGCGCGACGGGCTCCAGCTGATGATCAGCGATGATGGAGTGGGATTCGACGCGAGTCGCGACAGCGGTCGGCGAGGAAGCCTCGGTTTGTTGAGCATGAAGGAACGCGTGTTCTTGGTCGCCGGAACCTTGGACATACAATCGACACGAGGCGAGGGAACCCGTATCTGTGCCTGGGTGCCGTTCAAACAGGAGCGCGCATGAGCAAGCCTCGTGTGCTCTTGGCGGATGACCACACCTTGGTGCGGGAAGGATTCAAAAAGCTGCTGGAAGAACATAGTGAAGTTGTAGGGTCCGTGGAGGACGGACGGGCGTTGCTGGAGGCGGCGAAACGATTGCGGCCGGACATCGTGGTCTTGGATATCTCGATGCCGAAGCTGAACGGCCTCGACGCGGCGCGCCGTTTGCGAAAGATCGTTCCTCAAGCCCGATTGATTTTTGTCACCGTGCATGCCGACTCAGATTATGTCAATCAAGCCTTTCAGGCCGGCGCATCCGGCTATCTGCTGAAAAGGTCGGCCGGTTCAGAACTGCTCCAGGCGATTCAGGCCGTGGCAAGCGGGAATTACTACATTACGTCCTTGGTCGCCAAAGACTTGGTCCAGTCCACGCTGACAGGCGCGGCGCCGTCCATGACAGACCCGAACCGCCTGACGATGCGACAGCGGGAAATTTTGCAACTGGTGGCCGAAGGACTGACCCTCAAGGAAATCGCCTCGACGCTCGGCCTTTCTCCAAAGACGGTCGAGTATCATAAGTCGAAGCTGATGGAACAGCTTGGCCTCCATACGACGGCTGAACTGACGAAATTCGCCTTGACCCACGGCCTCACGTCCGCATCCGAATAGACTCCTCCTCTTGCCCGATTCCACCCAGTGGAATTTCCTCTATCCATCCTAGGCACGTGCCTTATGGCGCATACCATGACGCTCTGGTAACTATTTACTCAAAAGACTCGCTCGTTTCCACATGAAAGGAGGTTGATATACGAGTTGAGCACAGCGGTTTGTATTCGATGCGTATCGACGAAAAGGAGGAATAGTTATGGCGACATCAAGTGACCGCGGGTATGACATCTCGCAGTGGTACGATTCGAAGCCGGTAAAGATCGGCTGGTTGGCGATGCTGGGGATCGGCGTGTTTTGGGTGCTGTACCAGCGGACGTTTGGGTACTCGCACGGCCTGGACTCCATGACGCCGGAGTTCGACTCGGTATGGATGGGGCTGTGGCGGTTCAACATCCTGGCGAACGCCGTGTTCTTTGCCGTGTCGATCGGCTGGATCTGGGTGACGCGGGACCGGAACCTGACGAACCTGGACCCGAAACTGGAGTTGAAGCGGTACTTTTACTGGATGGGGTGGTTGGTGTGCTACATCTGGGGCGTGTACTACGCGGGCAGCTACACGTTGGAGCAGGATGCGGCGTGGCACCAAGTGATCATCCGGGACACGAGCTTCACGGCGAGCCACATTGTGGCGTTCTACGGGACGTTCCCGTTGTACATCACGTGCGGTGTGTCGAGCTATCTGTATGCGCAGACGCGGTTGCCGCTGTACAGCCAAGCGACGTCGTTCCCGTTGGTGGCGGCGGTGGTGGGGCCGATGTTCATTCTGCCGAACGTGGGGTTGAACGAGTGGGGCCATGCGTTCTGGTTTGTGGATGAGCTGTTTGCGGCGCCGTTGCACTGGGGCTTCGTGACGTTGGGCTGGTGCGGGTTGTTCGGGGCGGCGGGCGGGGTCGCGGCGCAGATCGTGAGCCGGATGTCGAATCTGGCGGACGTGATCTGGAACAACGCGCCGAAGACGATTCTGGATCCGTTCCCCAGTCAG